>NZ_SMLD01000019.1:0-86781 GCF_004352805.1 Nonomuraea mesophila | reverse complement strand
ACCGCCGAGCGCCGCCGCCACCCGGTGGATCTTCTCCGTGGCGATCAGCGCGTAGGCGCACAGGAAGACCGCCACCGCCAGCCATGCGGTCACGCTCACGCGGCCACCGCCCGGTCCAGCAGCGCCTGGAGGGTGACCGCGCCCAGCAACCGCCCGTCGCTCACCACGGCCACGAGCGGGCTGTGCGTGCGCGCCATCAGCGCGGCCAACTCCAGGATGGTGGCATCGGGGTCGCTGATCGGCAGCTCACGTGGCTGCTCCGGGAGCGCTTCACGGACGGTCCGGCCGGCCAGCGCGTGCAGGAACCGGTCCGCGTGCGCCTCGTCGACCACGCGCGCCAGCGCCGGATCGTCGTGGCAGTAGCCGGGCACGGCCAGCCGGAGCACCTGCGTGCCCGGCAGGATGGTGACGGGCAACCCGTCGCCGGCGACCACGATGAGGCCGGGCAGGTCCTGCTCGGCAAGGAGCCGGGCGGCGTCGTAGACGGGGGTGTCGACGGTGACGGTCGGAAAATCGCAGGCCAGATCGCGTGCGCGCACCTGAGAGCCTCTTTCGTGATCGACGACGAGAGTCGCCGACCAGACTTCCCGGCACACCTGCCCCACAACGTACCAACGATCCGCGAAGTGCTGTGCGGGAGTGCGGGGTGCGGACGCGGCTTGATAAGTTTCCCGCAGGTGCGCCGGGAAGTCTGGTCGGCAGTCCTGTTGCCGATCCCGAAGAGGCCGTCTGATGGGTGCGCTGTCACTCGCGTTCGCGGGCATGTTGATGCTCGCCGTGTTGCTGTCCAGCCTGGCGAACCGCACCATCCTCTCCACGGCGGCCCTGTTCCTGGTGGCCGGGTTCCTGCTCGGCGATGGTGGGCTGGGCGTGGTGTCGCTGCGGCCCGGCGACGACCTGGTGGCCACGCTGGCGGAGCTGGCGCTGTTCGCCGTGCTGTTCACCGACGGCATGCGGGTCGGCTGGAAGGACCTGCGCGGCGCGTGGCGTCTGCCCGGCCGGGCGCTGGGGTGGGGTCTGCCGCTCACGCTGGTCATCACCGCGCTGGCCGCCCACTACCTGCTCGGCCTCGGGTGGGTCGAGTCGCTGCTGATCGGCGCGATCCTGGCGCCGACCGACCCGGTGTTCGCCGCCGCGCTGGTCGGCAACGAGAAGGTGCCACCCCGGCTGCGGCAACTGCTGAACGTGGAGTCGGGTGTCAATGACGGCCTGGCGCTGCCGTTCGTGATGGTGTTCCTGGCCGTCGCGGCCGGCTCGCAGGACCTGCACCTGGGCGCGCTCGGTCTCGAACTCGGTCTCGGCATCGTGATCGGGGTGGCCATCCCGTGGCTGGCCATCAAACTGGAGCAGACCCGCTGGTTCTCCGCCTCCACCCAGTACGAACCACTCAACGGCCTGGCCATCGGCCTGCTGGTGCTGGCGGTGGGCAAGGCCACGCACGGCAACCTGTTCCTGGCGGCCTTCGCCGCCGGAGTCACCGTCGCCACCTTCGGCGAGCGCCAGCGCGAGTCGTTCGAACATTTCGGCGAGCTCGTCGCCGAGCTGCTGAAGCTGGGTGCGTTGCTGGTGTTCGGCGCCCTCATCACCCCTGCCCTGCTCGGCTCCGTCGGCTGGCAGGGCTGGTTGTTCGCGATCCTGGCGCTGGTGCTGGCCCGGCCCGTGGCGATCTGGGTGTCGTTCCTCGGCTCCGGACTGAGCGTACGCGAGCAGGCCGCGGTGGCGTGGTTCGGCCCCAAGGGCTTCGCCTCCGTCGTCTACGGACTGATCGTCCTGTCCTCCAGCATCGCGGCGGCCGAGAGCGTCTTCCAGTTCGTCGCGGTGACCATCGTCCTGTCGATCATCCTGCACTCCTCCACCGACATCGTCGTCGCCCGCGGCTTCGACAACGAGCGTGACGTGCCCGCCTGGTTCGGCATCGCGCGCCGGCTCCGGGGGCGAGCCCAGGAGGACGCCCCGTCATGAGCCCGCAGGCGCGGGGGCGCTGAAGACGGCGTCGCCGCCGCTGTGGCCCCCTCGGCCTCGGCTCACTCCTCCTCTATGCGCACGGTGCCCGCGGCGCCGTCGATGGTGATGAGCTGCCCGGTTCTGATCTCCTGGGTGGCGTTGCGCACGCAGATGACGGCCGGGATGCCATATTCCCTGGCGACGGTCGGGCCGTGCGCGACCGGGGAGCCGGTCTCGGTGACCAGGCCGGCCGTGGTCAGGAAGAGCGGCGTCCAGCCGGGGTCGGTGGTGGGCGCGACGAGTATCTCGCCGGGCTCGATGTGCGCGTCGGCCGGGTCGCGGATCACCCGCGCCCTGCCGGTCGCCCGGCCCGCCGCCCCGGCCATGCCGGTGAGCACTCCGTCCTCCGCGGGGCCCTGCGGCGCGAGCGCCTCCACATCGGTGCCGTCGGACAGCAGGGCTCCGGGTACGGTGGACCGTCGCAGTTCGCGCTCGTGCTCGGCACGTCGCGCCGCGATCACGGCGCGGAGATCCGCACCGTGCACGGCCTGGCGTGCCTCGGCCAGGTCCAGGAACATGATGTCGTCCGGTCGCTCGAACAACTCCTCGCCGACGAGCAGCAGTTGCTCCCGCGCCGCCTGCAGCGGGATCAGCCAGGCGAATTTCCCGATCTCTCGCAGGCCGGTGAGCTTGCGCGACCTGCGCATGAGAAAGGACGCGATCCTGCCGCGGACCGGCCGCCTGCGCCGGGCGCGCCGCGCCAGCACGGTGAGCATCCGCTCGGCTCTCGCCGCGGCCTGCTCGAACCGCCGGTCCGGTGCCTGGCCGGGGTCGTCCACGCGCAGGTAGTTGGCGATCGTGGAGAACAGCGGTGCCGGGTCCTCCGCCCACCGCGGCGTACCGACGTCGATCTCGGCGGCGGCGCGCATGCCGTACTTGTCGAGGAACGCGGCCATGCCGATGTCGGGCAGGTCGCCTTCCCGGTAGCGGGCGGCGAGGTCTGCGGAGGGAGTGCTCCCGAACAGCTCGCGGTGCTCGCGTGCGTTCACCGCGAGCTTCCACAGGGCCAGGTCCATCTCTGTGGTCACGTTGTGCGGCATGCCGCCGAGAACGGTGTCCAGTTCTTCGTCGGTGGCCACGCCCTCCAGCAGAGAGGCCGGAGCGGTGCCGGCGATGATGCCGGCGGCCAGCGGCCAGACGATCCCCTGCATGTCCAGGTTCATGATCGGCCTGTGTGAGTCCTCCATCGCCCAGCGCAGCCGTTCGGCGGCGGTCGCGTTCTTCCCGGGCGGGACGGTCAGCCGCCTGACCTTCCGGACGCCACGGTAGGCCTTGGCCCGCGCGGCGTCCGGCCAGGCCAAGGCGGCGACGAGCCCGGCGACGGCCCTGGGCGCCATGAGCGCCGTCGCCTTGATGATCGTGCGCGGATTGAACGGCAGGCCGGGGCGCGGGGCGAAGCGCGGATCGTGCATCATCCGCTGCACGGCGCTCTGCACCCGCGGACCGTACACCTCCAGCGAAACGCTCAGTCGCTCGCGGATCGCCTTGTTACGCAGGAAGTCGGTCAGGTCGAAATAGAGCCTGCCACCGATCGGGACTATCCGGGGCAAGGGATCACGCTGATCGATCTTCGCGCCGACCGCTTGGAACCACGGGGCGGCGCCGGCCTTGAGCATCGAGACCCCCATCGGGGTCATCGGCCGCAACATGCCCTGGATGTGACCGAACTCCAGGTAGAGCCGGGCCTCGGCGGTCGTGGGCGGCGCCGGGAACAGCGTCGTGATCGGGCGGGACTGCAGTAACCACAGTGTGCCGTCTCGATCGACGGCCCACTCGATGTCCTGCGGCGAGCCGAAGTGCTCCCGCAACCGCAGCCCTGCCGTACGCAGGTCCTCAAGCCAGCCGTCCTGGGCGGCGTCGTCGTCGAATTCGTGGTGGTCGGGCACCACGGTGCCGTCGACGATCGCGGTGCCGAGTCCTTGCGCGGCGTCGACGACCATCTGGGTGCGACGCCCCGTGATCGGGTTGGCCGTGAACAGCACACCGGCCCGCTCGGGGTCGACCATCCGCTGCACCACGACGGCCATCGCCGCGTCCTGGATGCCGGCGTTGGCCCGGTAAGCCACGGCGCGCTCGGTGTGCAGGGAGCCCCAGCAGCGGCGGACGGCGTCGATCAGCGCCTCCTCGCCCTCGATGTTGAGATAGGTGTCCTGCTGTCCGGCGAAACTCGCCTCAGGCAGATCTTCGGCGGTGGCGCTTGAGCGCACAGCCACTTCGCCTCCGCCGAGCCGCTCGTAGGCGTCGGCCAGTTCCTCCTCCGGGACCTGCCCCGCTTCATAGGCTTCGACGGTCACGCAGAAGCCGTCGGGCACCCGCTCACCGGCCTTGATCATCTCCCCGAGCCCGGCCGCCTTGCCGCCCACCAGGTCGATCATCGATGCGTCGATCTGAGACAGTGGGATCAGCTTCATCTCGCACCTTCCTTGCAGCCTTGGCGAATAGTTCCAGCGACTGGAGCACGATCTGCTGCTCCTGCTCGGTGAAGTGCTCCCACAGGCGCATCTGCGCGTCGATCCTGAGCCGGCGAATCCGGTGCAGTAACGCGGCGCCCTGCTCACTCACCCGGATCCTGCGGGCGCGGCGATCCCGCTCGTCCTCGTACCGCTCCACGAGCCCGCGCCGGACCAGCCCGTCGACGATCCGGCTGGTCCGCGATTCGGAACGGCCGATCAGGGCGGCCAGTTCCTTGACCGTGGGCTCGTCGCCACGATCGAGCGCCTGCAGGATGACGTTGTCGATCAGTCGCAGGTCGTCGTCTTCGTGGACGTGCAACAGCGAGGGCATGAGGTCGCGCTGCATCGCGGTGAACAACTGCTGAATGTGGTCGCGTCTGTTCATCTGCTTTTCCGCATTAGATGCTAGTAAGCAGATAATCTAGCGCGGACTCGGGTGCCCGTCCACCGATCACACGGCCAGATCGCGGCGGCGCAGGCCGTACAAGCCCGTCGCGGTGAAGCCGGCGGCCACGAGCGTGAGCCCGAGCAAGGTGCCCGGCCCCGGGTCGGCCAGCGTCGAGTAATGGACGTGCGCGAACGGGGAGACCATGAAGAACGAGTCGCCCACGAGCCCGACCTCCCAGCCGACCTCCACAGCGATGGCCAGCACCAAGGCGGTCCATCCCACGACCGCTCCGGCCCGCCGGAACAGCCCGAACGCCGCCACCGCGATCCCGGCCATCACCCAGATGCCCGGCAGGAGCACCGTGGTGATGGCCAAGCCGCCGGCCACGTCCCCGCTGCCGAGGCTCAAAGCGAGGCCGGCGGTCACCAGAACGGCCACCGGCACCGCCACCGCGAACACGAGATGGCTGACCGCCCAGCGGGCCCGGCTCACAGGGCCGGACAAGAGCAACTCCATCGCCTCTTCGCCGCGCAGACGCAGCACCGTCATGATCGCGTACAGGGAGACGGAGTACATCGCCAGCTTGTACACGACGAGGCGGAAGAATATCTCCGTGGGATCGGCTGTTCCCGTCCGCTCGGCCCAGAAGTCCAGCGCGCCGCTCCGGCCGAAGGCCTCGATGGCGGACTGCCCGCCCAGCCCGAACGCCGCGCCGATGAAGGCCGCACCCGCGATCCACCCCAGCGCCATGCCGCGGTGCATCCGCCACGCCAGCCCGAGCGGCCCGCGCAGGCCGTTCGGCGCATGGGCGGGGCCGAGCCGCGGCGGCACGAGGCCGGCGGCGATGTCCCGGCGGGCCGACAGCGTGTAGGCCATCCCGATCAAGGCTGCGACGAACGCCGTGACCAGCAGGAACACCCACCACCGCTCGCCGCCGAAGGCGTGGGCGCGCAGGATCCAGCCGCTCGGCATGAGCCATCCCAGCCACTCCATGGCCGGGCCGCCCACGTCGCTGACGCCGCGCACCAGGTACGCCCCGAAGAACACGGTGAAGGCCGCGGTCCCGGCCATCCGGGCGCTCTGCGTCACCTGCACGGCCACCGCGGCCAGCGCGGCCCCGACCCAGCCGCCCGACGCGGCCATCAGCCCCCAGGTAAGGGACCCGGCCAGGGGAAGCCCGGCGCTCACGCCGACCACGGTGATCAGCACGGCCAGCACCAGATTCGCGCCCAGCACGACGGCGAGAGCAGCGGTCAGCGGCGCGTGCCGCCCCACGGCGGCCGACCCGACGAGCTCGCGCCGCCCCTGCTCCTCATCGGAGCGGGTGTGCTTGACCAGCAGGATCACACTGGCCAGGGCAGCGAAAATCATGGTGGCGGCGCCCCGCTGCTGAGCCGCGGCCGCGCCCAGGCTGTCGCCGTACGCCGGCCCTTGCATCAACAGGATCACGGGGTTGGCCGCGACCTCGTTGACGTAGTGCAGGCGTGCGGCGGGAGTCGGGAGCAACTGGCGGATGGTGGCCACGGTGGTCGCGACGAAGAGAGCGACCAGCAGCAGCCACAGCGGCTGCCAGACGCGGTCGCGGCGAAGGATCAACCTGATCAGGGTTGCCGTATTCATCGGTAGTGCCTCATGAACAGCTCTTCGAGGGTGGGGGGCTGGGCGGAGATGTCGCGTACGCCGCACTGCGCCAGCCGGGCCAGCACCTCGCCGATGTGGTCGCTGTCGGCCTGGAAACGTACGCGCCCGCCGTCCGTGCTGAGGTCGTGGACATGGGGCAGACCGTCAGCCGGAACCCTGGCCAGCTCCGCCGTGACCGAGATGCGCGTGAGGTGGCGCAACTGCGTGAGTGTGCCGGCCTCCACGACCCGGCCGTCCCGGATGATGCTCACCCGGTCGCAGAGCGCCTCGACCTCGGCGAGGATGTGGCTGGAGAGCAGGACCGTACGGCCGGCGCGCCGCTCCTCGGTGATGACCTCGCGGAAGACCGCTTCCATCAGCGGGTCGAGACCGGAGGTCGGCTCGTCCAGCAGCAGTAACTCGACCTGGGAGGCGAGTGCGGCGATCAGCGCGACCTTCTGCCGGTTGCCCTTGGAGTAGGTCCGGGCCTTCTTGCGCGGATCCAGGGCGAAGCGCTCGATCAGCTCGTCGCGCCGCTTGGCGTCCGTGCCTCCGCGCAGACGGCCGAGCAGGTCGATCACCTCGCCGCCGGACAGGCTCGGCCACAGGGTGACGTCGCCGGGCACGTACGCGAGCCGCCGGTGCAGCTCGACGGCATCGGCCCAGGGATCGCCACCCAGCAGCCGGACCTCGCCGCCGTCCTTGCGCAGCAGGCCGAGCAGGATGCGGAGGGTCGTGCTCTTACCGGCGCCGTTGGGGCCGAGGAACCCGTGCACCTCTCCTTCCCGGACGGTCATGTCGAGGCCGTCCAGCGCGCGGACCCGGCCGAAGTTCTTGATCAGCTGATGGATCCGGACCACGTCAGGCATCGGGGTGCTCCTTCATGTGAAGGTCGGTGACGGCCTGGCGAAGCCGGTTGCCCTGCTGAGTCGAGATCCACTCGCCCATGTGGGCGTAGACATCGGCAAGGGCGGTGCCGATCAGGCTGGAGTTCGCGCGCTGCAGCACGTCGATGCCGAGCCGCCGGGACAGGTGCTCGTGCAGCACGATCGTCCCCAGATGCATCGCCGCCATCACGACAGCCCGTTCGCGGACCTTCGCTTCGCCGGGCGGGAACTCCTCGGGCCAGGTCGCCGCGAAAAAGCGCTCGGCCGCCTCGGTGCCTTCGTCGAACAGCGCAGCCGCCACCGGCGAGCCCTCGACCAGGGCCCGAGCGAGATAACGCACGCTGAGCTCGCTCGCGTCGTACATCCCCCGCAGGAACTCGGGGCTGACGTCGGCCTCTTCCTGGACCTGGCCGGCGGCGCCCAGGATCACGTCGCGTACATGTGCGTCGCAGGCCTCCCGCAGCGCGTCCTTCGAGCCGAAATGGTGCTGTACCAGGCCGACGGAGACGCCCGCGGCGTCGGCGACGGCCTTCATCGTCGCGCCTTTGAAACCGCGTTCGGCGAACTCGGCCAAGGCGGCGTCCCGGATCCGCGCGCGGGCGGTCAGGTCTTCGGGCGGCCGGTCAGGTGATGAATGCATACCTGGAGACTATACGAAAATACTGTTTCCCATAAGCGCGTATGGCCTCTCGACGACATGCTGCCGATGCTCGGCTCCGCGTGTCAGGGATGGCCGGGCTGCACCGTCCGGACGGTGTTCGAGACCAACGTCTTCGGAGTGATCCCGGTGACCAGCGCCATGCTGCCACTGCTGCCCCGTTCACCGGCACCGCGCATCGTCAACGTCAGCTTCGGCGGGTCCGCAATCGTCGGATCCCGCACCCCGACACGTCACACGCAACGTCGCCGCTGGTCAGCGCCACGGCCGCGCAGGGATTCCGTTCGCTGCGCTCACTTCTGGGCTTTGATGCCGTCCAAGGCCATGGCGAGCACCCGGTCGCGCTGCGCCTCCTGGACGAAGTTCGCTCCGCTGACACCGTTGACCAGGAACAGAACGTCGTCGAAGCTCACGTCCTCGCGGGCCCTGCCCGCGCCCTGGGCGCGCTCGAGAAGCGGCCGACCGGCCGCGTGGATCATGTCGCGGCCGGTCACGAACATCTCCTCGCGGTGCGCGATGGCGTCGTAAATGGCCTTCTTGGTGGTCGCGTAGCTGACGAACTGGCGTAGCCAGCCCTCCAGGGCATCCCACGGTTCGAGGTCGCTCAGCTCGGCTGCCATGCGCGCCAGGGCTTCCACCTCGTCCTTGTAGACGGCCTCGAACAGGTGCTGGCGGGTGGGGAAGTTGCGGTAGAGCGTCGCGATGTTGACCCCTGCCTGGCGGGCGATCCCCTCAAGCGAGGCGCCGGAGCCCTCGGCGCCGAACGCCTGACGGGCGGCGTCGAGCAGGGCGTCGAAGTTGCGGCGTGCGTCGGCACGCGCAGGCCGACGCACGGTGAAACCCGGTTCGGCTCGCGTGCCGGGCTCGGTGGCACCCACTCACATACCTCTTTCTGCGACACCGACCTTGCTAAGCGAAGGTGTGCCTGCGTTAAAGTCAAGGCATGCCTTCGCTTGTGCGGAGAACCTCACTGACATTATCCCGAACCGGCAGGAGACCATGACTACCATCGGCTTCATCGGCAGCGGAAACATCGGCAGCACTCTCGCCCGCCTGGGGGTCGACGCCGGCCACGACGTCGTCCTCAGCAACAGCCGCGGCCCGGAGACCCTGCAGAGTACGGTCGAACGGCTCGGCCCGCGCGCCCGTGCGGCGACCCCGTCCGAGGCCGCGACGGCCGGCGACATCGTCGTGGTGTCCATCCCGATCAGGGCCTACCGGCAGGTTCCCGCGCAACCCCTCCAGGGCCGGATCGTCATCGACACCCTCAACTACGACCCCGCCCGGCAGGGCAGTGTCCCCGAGATCGACGCCGGCGACACCCCGGCCCATCTCCTGCTCCAGACCCACCTGACCGGCTCAAGCGTCGTCAAGGCGTTCAGCAACATCTTCTTCAAGCACCTGGCCACCCTGGGACGCCCGGCCGGCGCCCCGGACCGCAGCACCCTGCCGATGGCCGGCGACGACGCCGCCGCCAAGCAAGCGGTCGCCACCCTGATCGACTCGCTCGGCTATGACACGTACGACGTGGGCCCGCTCGCCGAGAGCCGCCGATTCGCGCCGGGCACACCCGCCCAGCACGCCTACCTCGACCCGGCCGGAATGTTCGCCGCCCCCGGCCGCCCCGCGTCGGCGGACGACCTCGCCAAGCTCCTCACCGCTCGGGCCGCATCGCCCGAAGGGACGGCGAACCGATGACCCAGCCCGTCGACCAGCAGGCCGCGCCGCCCGCCACCGCTTCGCGGCTTCTTCATGTCGACAACCTGCGCACCGCGTTGATGGCGCTCGTGGTGGTCCATCATTCCGTGATCGCGTACAGCAACATTCCGGACTGGTACTACACGGAACCGGGGGACGACTCCTCGCGAGTGCTGCTGGACCTGCTGCTGCTGTTCAACCAGGCGTTCTTCATGGGGGCCTTCTTCCTCATCTCAGGCCTTTTCGTGCCGCGCTCCTACGACCGCAAGGGGGCCGGGCCGTTCCTGCGCGAGCGGCTGGTGCGCCTGGGAGTGCCGCTGCTGCTGTGGCTGCTGCTGATCCGTCCCCTGGTGACCACCGGCAGGTACACCACCGCCGTCGAGGAAGCCGCCCGGCAGGGAAGCGAACTGCCCTACTGGAAGTACTACGTGTCGGCGTACACACCGGGCCCGATGTGGTTCGTCGAGGTGCTGCTCGTGTTCAGCGCGCTCTACGTCCTCTGGCGGCTCTGGACCGGCCGGCGCGGGCGCACGCCTGAAAACGCCACGGCCGCCGGCCGGGCGCCCGGCGTCGCCGCGATCGCCGGGTTCGTCGTCGGGCTGGCCCTGGTGACGTACGTGTGGCGCATGGTCGTGCCGATGGGCGTCACGGTGCTGGGGCTGCCCTCGCCCGGTTACCTGCCGCAGTACGCGGCGCTGTTCATCGTCGGGCTGGTCGCGGCCCGGCGCGGCTGGCTGCAGAGCCTGCCCAAGGCGGCCGGCCGGGCCGGCTTCGCCGCCGCGGCCCTGGCCACGGTCACACTCGTCTGGGTCGTGAGCGCCTACAGAGAGGTGAGCTTCGGCCACGGAACCCTGCCGTCGCTGCTGACGGCCCTGTCCGAATCGGTGCTCGCCGTCGGCATCATTCTCGGCCTTGTGGTGCTGTTCAGGCAGCGCCTCGCCAGGCAGGGACGCCTGCGCCGGTTCCTGTCGGCGCACGCCTTCACCGTCTACGTCATCCATCCGCCCGTCCTGGTCGCCCTGGGCTACGCCCTGAGCGGCGTGGAGGCGCCCGCGATCGCGAAGGCCGCGCTGCTCACCGCCATCGGGCTGGCACTGTGCTGGGCGACCGCGTACGTGGTGCGCGCCCTGCCGGGCGCCAAGAAGGTGCTGTAGACCGGTGAACAGGGGGCGACGGCGGCGACAGGCCATCGCCCCACCCCGCCCGATGCTCGGCCCCGGAGGGCACGAGTCAGGAGTTCTGCGGCCGCAGCGGTGCGGAGGCGAAGGGCGTCATCGGCTGGTCAGGGGTCTCCTTCAGCCGCCGGTACGCGGCTTCGATCACGTTGTCGGCGTCGATGGACGCCTCCAGCAGTGACATGCCCCGGTCGGTGCGTCTGGTCACGGCCTGCCGCCACCGATCGAGGTTCTCCCTGCTGAGTTCGAGGAACCGGCGGGCCGGTATCGACAGGGGAGAGGTCGAGGTGATGGCGTAGATCGCCCGTACGGCCAGCGGTTCGATCATGCGCAGGCTCGCGCCCCTGCGCCGGGCGTCCAGGGCCTGGCGCATCGGCAGGACAGCGGCTCCCGCACCGGCGACGATCAGCGGCACCAGCCCTGCGGGTTCGCTGACGTCGACGACGACGGTGGGTTCGACGCCGATGGAGTCGAGGTACGCACGCCCGAACCCCCGATCGACGATCATGGGCAGGCCGTCGAGCAGGGTGGCCGGGATCGGGTCGGGGAACTCGCCGCGCCAGCTGGGCGGCAGCGCCAGCACGACCTCGCCCTCCCCGATGCGGAAGCAGTCGATCCCCTGCCGGGACACGGGCGCGACCGCGTAGGCGAGCTCGGCCTCGCCCGACCTGATCAGGTGGACGATCTCGTCGGTGTCGCCGTCGTGCTGCTTGAGCCGGACCGTGAACCCGGGATGCTGGCGGCGGAAGTGACCCACCCACGCGGCCAGGAAGTTGGACGTGAGGGAGGTGGAGATCGCCAGGTCGACCCGGCCGCGTTCGAGCCCCCGATAACCCTCGGCGACCTGGCGGGCGTGGTGCAGGTCGCGGACGACCTGGCGGGCCGGCCCGACGAGCGCCTCACCGGCCGGCGCGAGCACCAGCCCGCGCCCGACCCGGCGGAACAGCTCCACGCCGAGGTCGCTCTCCAGGCGGCGGATGATCTGCGACAGGGACGGTTGCGCCAGGTAGAGCGAGGAAGCGGCCCGGGTGATGCTGCCCTGGTCGACGACGGCGAGGAAGCATTCGAGCTCGCGGACGTTCATGATGCGATCCAATGTACGCCCGGCTCGCCAGGTCAAGCGTCGCGCCAGCCGGGCGCATCCGAGTCCGCCCCGGCATGGGGCACCACCCGGTCCGCCTCGACGGTGACGCCGTCGAGGGTGAAGGGCAGCGACGGAACGGTGTAGCGGTCACCGTCCGGCCCGACGCCCGTGGTCAGGACGCCGCTGGCATGCACGTCCGGCGCCTCGGCCACGTCGTGGTAGCTACGTACCTCCGCCGCGACGATGCCGTGCTCGGCCAGCATCGCGAGGCACTCCTCGGTCCGCAGGACGCCGAGGGCCCGCGAGATCTCCGCCAGGAGCGCCTCCCGGTTGGCGACCCGGGCGGGGTTGTCGGCGAAGCGCGGGTCGTCGAGCATCCACGTCCTGTCGATCAGCCGGCACAGCCGCGCGAAGTGGTCGGCGGTGTAGGCGGACAACACGATGGTCCCGTCGGCGGTCCGTACGAGGTCGGCGGCGGGAGCGACGGTCGCCTGCCCGTTTCCCTTGCGCCGCGGCTCCTGGCCGGAGACGTGCCATTCGCCCCACATCGCCGACTGAAGGTGGATCGCGGCGTCCAGAAGCGAGACCTCGGCGACCCCGCCCTCGCCGGTGCGCTCCCGGCGCAGCAGCGCGGCGAGGACGACCTGGACGACCGCGTAACTGGCGGCCACGTCGGCGATGGGGAAGCCGACCCGGAGCGGATCACCGTCGAGCTCGCCGTTGATCGACATCAGCCCGCTCTCGGCCTGCGCGGCGATGTCCAGGCCGGCCCGGTTCGCCGAGGGGCCCCGGGAGCTGAAACCACGGACCGACACGTAGATCAGCCTCGGGTTGGCCTGCCGCAGGTCGTCAGGACCGAGACCGAGACGGGAGAGCGCGTCGGCCCGCAGGTTCTGTACGACGACGTCCGCCTCGGCGATCAGACCCAGGGCGGTCTCCCTGTCGCCGTCCTGCTTGAGGTCGAGCACGATCGAGCGCTTGCCGCGGTTGTAGGCGAGGACGATGCCCTCGCCGTAGGCGCCGATGCCGCGTGCCTGGTCGCCGGCGGGCGGCTCGATCTTGATGACCTCGGCGCCGAGGTCGGACAGCATCTGGGTCGCCGCGGGCGCGGCGATGTAGTGACCGAACTCGACGACGCGAACTCCCTCAAGAGGGGGGATCATGCCGCTCCTACTCTCCGGTGAACACCGGTCTGCGCTTTTCCAGGAAGGCTTGGGCGGCCCGCCGCGCATCACCGCTGCGGGCGCACTCGACCATACGAGGCACCTCCCGCCGCAGGTAGTCGGGCAGCGTGGCCGATCCGGCGTCCGCCAGGTTCTGCTTGGCGTAGCGCATCGCCTTAGGGGCCTGCGCGGCGAGCTTGCCGGCCAGCGAGCCGGTCCGTGCCGCCAGATCGCTCGTAATCTCGGTCACGAGTCCCAGGTCGGCCGCCTCGGCGGCGGTGAGCTTGGCCGGGTCGAGCAGCAGCGCCCGCGCGCGGGCGCCGCCCACAGCGCGGGTCAGCAGCCAGGCGCTGCCCAGATCGCCGGACACCGCGGCGCTGACGAACGCCGTGTTGAACACCGCCTTCCGCGCCGCGAGCCGGAAGTCGGCGGCCAGCGCGAGGCTGAGCCCCGCACCGGCGCAGGCGCCGTTGATGGCGGCGATCGTCGGCGAAGGGAAGTGCACGAGACTCTCCACGATGGCCGAGGCCCGGCTCAGCCGTTCGCGGTCGTCGGCCACCGAACGTCCGCGCAGCGTGCGCGTCTCCTGGTCCTGGGCGCTGTCCGACCCGACCCGCGCGAGGTCGGCGCCGACGCAGAAGTCGTCACCCGCGCCTGTGACGACGAGGACGCGCAGGTCCGGTTCGGAGCCCGCCCGCTCGATGGCGGCCAGCAGGTCCTGTACGAGGTGCCAGGAGATCGCGTTGCGGCGCTCCGGCCGGTTGAGGGTCACCGTGCCGACCCCGTCGCGCAGCTCGAACCGCACGGTCCCCGAGCCGATCGCCGTCCCGCTCACCGCCCCGCTCATCGGGGGAGGCCCAGCAGGTCGCGGGCGATGATCGTACGCTGGATCTGCGCGGTGCCCCCGGCGATCCGCTGACCTCGTACGTGTAGGTGGCGCCAGCCGAGATGCCCGCCGTCAGAGCTGAGCTGGCCGTCGGCGCCGAGGACGTCGGCGCCCAGATCGGCGATCGCCAACCGGGTCTGTGACCACAGCAGCTTGGTGACGGAGGCGTCGGCGCCCAGGTCCTGGCCCCGCGCCGTGCGGGAGATCGTGTGGTAGCCGCGGACGCGGAGCAGCTCCAGGTCGGCCCGGCAGCGTGCGATCCGGGCCCGGATCCGGGGGTGTTCGATGGCCGGCCGGCCGTCCTTCCTGGTGTTCCTGGCCGCGGCGATCACGTCGTCGAGCTCGTGGGCGAACTCCACGTACTGGCTGATCGGCGAGGCGTTCCGCTCGACCGAGAGCAGGTAGCGGGCGACGGCCCAGCCGTCGTCGATCCGGCCGACCACGTTGCCGTCGACGGGCACGCGTACCTCGTCGAAGAACTCCTCCCCGAACTCGTGCGAGCCGGACATCTGACGGATCGGCCGCACCTGCACCCCCGGCAGCGTCAGGTCGATCAGCAGGAAGGTGATGCCGCGACGTCGTTCCGCCTTCGGATCGGTGCGCACGAGGGCGAACATCGCATCGGCGTGGCGCGCCAGCGAGGTCCAGGTCTTCTGACCGGAGACCACCAGCACGTCGCCGTCGCGCCGGGCGCTGGTCGAGAGGCCGGCGAGGTCACTGCCGCTCTCCGGCTCGGAGAACCCCTGGCACCAGATCGTGTCGCCGGACAGGATCCGCGGCAGGATCGTACGTTTCTGCACGTCGGTGCCGTAGCGCAGCAGCGTGGGACCGAGCAGCGCCGTGCCGAGGTAGGTCAGGCCGAGGAAGGGGCCGATCGGCGCGCGGGCCCGGGCCATCTCCTCGTCGTGCACCGCCCGGATCTCGTGATCGGCTCCGCGGCCCCCGAACTCGACGGGCCAGTCGACGCCGGCGAAGCCGTTGTCGAAGCGGTCCTTCTCCCAGCGTCGCCGCAGCTCCAGGGACTCCTCGCTCCCGTCCCGGTCGATCCAGAAGCGCGGATGACGCCACCTCGCCGGCACGGACTGCTCCAGCCACCGGCGGATCTCCCGCCGGAACCGCTCCGCCGCCGACGAGTATCGAAGATCCATGCCGTGCACCACTCCTTGTCCGATCCGGCGTCCGATCCGGCCCTGCGCGCACGCCCATCCTGAGCACCGTCGTCCTGGAGCGTCAAAGAGCAAAACCCATGACCGACTCATTGCGAAATGCGATGAGTCGGGTTGAGTTCACGTCTTTGACGTACTTCACACATGCATTGTGAACTGTGTGCCATTCGCGTAAGTGGACCGGTGACATGGACTTTGGGCTCAGTGAGGAGCAGGTGGCGATGGGCGGCGCCGTACGGCGCTGGCTCGACCGTCACCTGGATCTCGCGCGCGTGGCGCAGTACGCCGACACGCCCTCGGCCGGGATCGACGCCGGCCTGCGACGTGCGGCGGCGGACCTCAACTGGCTCGGGGTGACGGCCGCGCCGTCGGAGGGCGGTCTCGGACTCGGGCTGCTCGACCTCGCCGTGGTCGCCGAGGCGCTGGGCGCCGGCCTCGCGCCGGCGGGCGTCGGAACGGCCATGGCCGCCTGCGACGTCCTCGCGACCTCGACCGACCCGGAGCAGCGCCGCCGCTGGCTCGCGCCGATGGTCGCGGGCGAACTCGTCGGCGCGACCGCCCTGCGCGCTCCGGGCGGCTCGTGGGACCGCGACGGCATCGCCGTCACCGCCACCGTCGGCGGCGAGCTCACCGGCAGCGCCGCGGGCGCGCTCACGGGCGGCGTGGGCACCGCCACCGCCGGTCGGGTGCTCAGCGGCGACGCCGGCATCGTCGGCCATGCGCAGGATGCCGACATCCTGCTGGTCGCCGCCACGTCGGCGGGCACACCCGCGGTGTTCGTCGTGGCGACCGGACATCCCGGAGTGTCGATCCGCCCGGTCGAGCCCGTCGACCCGACCATGCGTGCGGCCAGGGTGACCTTGACCGAGGTGCCGGCCGAGCCGCTGAGCTGGGCCGACGACGACGTCTTCGAGCGCATCGTCCAGCGGTTGACCGTGCTCGTGAGCGCGGACCTGGTCGGCGCCGCGGGCACGGCCATGCGGATCACTCTGGATCACCTTCGCGGGCGCCGGCAGTTCGGCCGGGCGATCGGTGGCTTCCAGGCGATCCAGCACGAGCTGGCCGAGCTGTACGTCGCCTGGACGACGATCACCGACGCGGTATGGTACACCGCCCACGCCCACGACACCGGGCGCGACGACGCCGTGCTGATGACGTCGGTGGTCAAGAGCCGCGCCGCCGACCTGGCCCGCCGGATGTCGGCCGCGACGGTGCAGTTCCATGGCGCGATCGGCTTCACCTGGGAGCACAGCGCGCACCTGTTCTTCAAACGGCTCCACCGAGACGCCTACGACTTCGGCGACGACGGCTGGCACGACCCGATCGTCGCCACGGCCGCCATCGGACCGGGAACCCATCCTCCCCTGTCCCTCCCAGGAGGTGCCCCATGAGTATTCTTCCGGCCGGCAGACGCGGACGTGCCGCGCTGCCCGCGCTCCTCGCGGCCGTCGTACTCGTCACCGCGGCATGCGGTGCGCCCGCGTCCCAGGGCGGTTATCCGACACGGGACATCCAGCTCATCGTGCCCTATCCAGCCGGAAGCGCCATCGACGCCACATCTCGTTCGCTGGTCGAGGTCGTCAACGGCGAGGGCAAGCTCGGCCGGCGCGTTCAGGTGGTGAACAGGGAGGGCGGCGCGGGCTCGGTCGGCACCACGGCGACGCTCAGCGCCAAACCGGACGGGCACACGATCGGCCTCGTGCCGGACGGCCCGCTGACCCTGCTCCCGCGTACCGAGGAGGTCTCCTACGACCCCGCGGCGATCTCGGTGATCAGCGAGGTCACCACGTCGCCGGTGCTGTTCGTGGTTCCCGGCGACTCGCCGTACAAGAGCATCGGCGATCTGGTCGCGGCCGCCAAGGCCCGTCCCGGGGCCATCACGATCGCCGAGGGGCCGCTCAACTACGCCATCCCGGCCGGGAAGTTCGAGCAGTTGACGGGTACGCGGTTCAAGCGCGTCAAGTTCGACGGCGACCAGGCGACCGTCACGGCCCTGCTCGGCGGCAACGTCGACGTGGGCGTCATGCAGCTGGCCGGCGGGATGGCGCAGCTGAAGGCCGGTAAGCTTCGCGCGCTGGGGATCGCCGCGGCCGAACCCATCGAGCTCGCCCCCGACATCCAGACCTTCGCCCAGCAGGACGTCGCCCTGGAGTGGGAGGCCTACAACGTGTTGATCGCACCGAAGGGCCTGCCCGGCGACGTCCAGCGGAAGCTCAGCGAGGTGTTCGGCTCGGCGGTCAAGAGCCAGAAGTTCGCCGAGGCGGCCCGGAAGCTGGGGCTCGTCGTCAGCGGAGCCGACGGCGAGTCGGCCAAGGCGCGGCTGGCCAAGAAGACCGCGGAGGCGGCGAACCTGATCGCGCCGAAATGAGGGGAACGGGTCTTGTGCGAGGGATCGCCAAGCCGGATGTGATCGCCGGCGGGTCGCTGCTGGTGCTGGGCCTGCTGTACGGCGCGCTGGCCCTCGATGAGGGCCTGGGGACGATGGCGGACAGCGGAGCGGGCTTCTTCCCCTTCGTCGTCGCGCTGGCGCTGGTCGCCGCCAGCGCCGTCGTCCTGCTGCAGAGCCGACGGCGGACGCCGGCCGGCCCCACCCGGCCGGAAGACGCCCCGGACGGCGACGCGGACGGCGACGCGGACGGTGATGGCGATGGTGAGCGTGAGCGTGGCGGCGAGGTGCGCTGGTGGCGGATCGCCGGCGTGCTGGCCGCCGCCCTGCTGGTGCCGGCGGTGGGCGACATCGTGGGGATGATCGTGACGTTGGCGGTCTCCTTGGTCCTGATGGCCAAGGTCATGGGGGTCTCCCGGTGGAGCAGCGCCGTGATCTTCGGCTTCTCCTTCGGCGCGGCCACCTGGTTGATCTTCGTGCGCTGGCTGCTGGTCCCCCTGCCCGCCGGCATGCTCGGCCTGTTCTGAACGGAAGGACGCCCCGTGGGCGACGCGATCGACAACCTCGGCACGGGCTTCGCCGCCTTCGCCGATCCGACCTACGTCATCCTCGCGCTGGTCGGCGTGGTTCTCGGCACGATGGTCGGCGTGCTGCCCGGCATCGGGCCGATCGGCGCGATGTCGGTCCTGCTCGGGATGACCACGCAGCTGGGTCCGACGGGATCGCTGATCCTCTTCGCCGGGATCTATTTCGGCTCGACGTACGGTGGGTCGACGACCTCGATCCTGCTCAACGTACCCGGTGAAGCGTCGTCGGTGGTCACGGCGCTCGACGGCCACGAGATGACCAAACGGGGCAGAGCGGGCCCCGCGCTGACCATCGCGGCGCTGTCGTCGTTCCTGGCGGGCACCATCGCCATCTTCGGTCTCATGATGTCGGCGCCGTGGCTGAGCGGGATGGCGGTCAAGCTCGGTCCGCCCGAATACCTGGCACTGTGCGTCGCGGGACTGCTGCTGCTGGCGGCGCTCGCCGAGGGCTCCGCCGCGAAGGCCATCGTCATGATCTGCGCCGGCCTGGCGATCGGCACGGTCGGGATCGACCCGGCCGGCGGCGACCTGAGGTTCACCATGGGGTCCGACACCCTGGCCGAGGGCTTCAGCTTCATCGCCCTGGTCATGGGGGCCTTCGGCGTGGCGGAAGCGCTCACGATGGTCGGCCGGCGCTGGCGCCCGAAGCCCGTCAAGGCCCCACGGCTCAAGGAGCTTCTGCCCAGCAGGCAGGAGTCCCGTCAGGCGGCTCCCGCGGCGGTGCGGGGCTCGGTGATCGGCTTCCTGCTGGGATTGGTGCCCGGCCCGGCCGCTGTGTTGTCGACGTTCGCCTCGTACGTCGTCGAGCGGAAGATCTCCAGGAACCCCGGCAAGTTCGGCAAGGGGGCGGTCGAGGGAGTGTCCGGCCCTGAGGCGGCCAACAACGCGGCGGCGGGGGCGGCGTTCGTGCCGCTGCTGGCGCTCGGGATCCCGTTCGCGCCGACCATGGCACTCGTACTCGCGGCCCTGCTGCTCAACGGCATCGTTCCCGGCCCGACGTTCGTCGAGGACCAGCCCGACCTGTTCTGGACCGTCATCGCCGCGATGTACATCGCCAACCTGATGCTGCTGGTGCTCAACCTTCCGCTGGTGGGACTCTTCACCCGCCTGCTGTCCATCCCGCCGCAGACGTTGATGCCGCTCGTGATCGGCCTGTGCGTCGTGGGCGTGTACGCCGAGAACAACTCGATGTTCGACGTCGTGGTCATGCTGGTGGCAGGACTGATCGGATTCGTGCTGCGCCGGGCCGGGTTCAGCATGGCGCCCTTCGTGCTGGCGGTCGTCCTCCAGCCCACGCTCGAAGTCTCGCTGCGCCAGACCCTGGCCTACTCCGACGGAAACCCCGGGTACATCCTCGGACGGCCCGTCACGATGGTCATCCTCGGGCTCGTCGCCCTGGCCGTGCTCGTGCCGGCGCAGCGAGCGTTCCGCGCGCGAAGAGCTGCCAGGCAACGCCCCGGTCCGGTCACGGACCAGCGCACGCCCACACCCGGCGGGTGACGAGCTGCTCGAAGCCGCCCGTGCACCACGTGGGCTGAGCCCACGTCATGCCGGGGACCTGCTCGCTCAGCGACGTGTATCACCCTCGATGCTCGCTGTCCCGGACCGCGCTGGAAGGTGACGCGTAACCCAGGAGCGGAAGGAAGACCTCGTCGGTGACAGCGGTCAGGTCGGCATCGGATGGGCGGATTCCGAAGACCACGAAGTCGTCGCGCAGCAGGCTGATCGGCAGGGTTATCACTCGGCGCGGCCAGGGGCCGGGCGGGATCTGGCCGCGTTCGGCCGCGCGCTCCAGCACGGTGGCCATGGCGTTCGACAGGGTGGAGCCGGCGATGAGGTCCCGCAAGCGTTGTGTCAGCCGCGGGTCGTTGGCCGTGTCCGCGATCAGTCCGGAGACGGTGTCGCGGCGGGTGTTGGCGAGGTTCGTCTGCGCCTGGCGCAACAGGGCCAGCACATCGTCGCGCAGGTCGCCGGTGTCGGGGACCGGCACGTCGGCGAACCGGCTTCCCAGGGTGTCCAGCACCAGCTCGGGCAGGCTGCTCCAGCGTCGGTACAACACGGGTTTGCTGGTGCCGGCCCGGTTGGCGATGCCGCTCATCGTGGATTTCGCGTAACCCAGTTCGGCCAGTTCTTCGCGGGCCGCGTCCAGGATGGCGTCTTCGAGCTCGGCTCCCCGGCGGCGCGACATGGTCGCGGCTGTGGACGGGTCTGTCCTCGGTGTGTTCGGCATCACAGCTCCCCAAGAAACCTTGCGTTTCCTAGTCGCCGAGCCTATCGTGAGAACAAGAAACCAATGGTTTCTTATCTCGAGAGGTGACCTCATGACACACTCCGCCACCCAAACTCCCCCGGCATACCCGATGCCCCGCTCCTGCCCCTTCGGCCCGCCACCGCAGTACGAACAGGTCAGGCGGGAAGCACCGATCTCGCGGGTGACCCTGCAGGACGGCAAGCAGGCGTGGCTGATCACCGGGCACGCCCAGGCGCGGGAGTTCCTCGCCAGCAACAAGATCAGCTCGAACCGCGCCAACCCCGGGTTCCCGCAACTGGTCCCCGGGGTCGCCTCGGTGCCGCTGAAGGGCACCATCGTCGCCATGGACCCGCCGGAGCACTCCCAGCACCGGCGCATGATGACCAATGAGTTCACCGTCAAGCGGGTCAAGCAGATGCGGCCGGAGATCCAGCAGATCACCGACCGGGCCATCGACGACATGCTGGCCGGACCGCGGCCGGCCGACCTGGTGGAGGCCCTGTCGCTGCCGGTGCCGTCGCTGGTGATCTGCGAGCTGCTGGGAGTGCCCTACGTCGACCGCGGCCAGTTCCAGAGCAGAACCAAGATCATCCTCAGTCGCAACTCGACAGCCGAGCAGCGACGTGACACCGCACTGTGGTTGCGCCAGTACATCAACGGCCTGGTCGTGGGCAAGGAAGCCGAGCCGGGTGAGGACCTGCTGAGCCGGCTGATCGCGAAATACCGCGACATCGACGCCTACGACCGCGAGACCATGACCGGAATCGGGCTGCTGCTGCTGGTCGGCGGTCACGAAACCACCGCCAACATGATCTCGCTGAGCGTGGCCTCGCTGCTGGACGATCCGAAACTGCTGGCCGGGTTGCTGGAGCGGCCCGAGCAGTCCCCGCAGCTGGTCGAAGAGCTGCTGCGGTTCCACTCCATCGTCGACAACGCCACGTCCCGGGTGGTGGTCGAGGATTTCGAACTGGACGGCATCGCCTTCCGCGCCGGCGACGGCGTCATCGTGGCGGCCGCGGCCGCCAGCCACGACCCGGAGGTGTTCGCGCACCCGGACCGGATCGACGTCGACCGCGGCGCCCGCCACCATCTGGCCTTCGGTTTCGGGATCCACCAGTGCCTCGGACAGAACCTGGCCCGGCTGGAGCTGGAGATCGTGCTCAACACGTTGTTCGCACGGATCCCGAACCTGGCGCTGGCAGACCCCGTGGAGCGCGTGCCGTTCAAGCACGACGCGCTCGTCTACGGCATCCACCGGCTGCCGGTGACCTGGTAGCCGAAGGGGACACCTAAATGAAGATCATTCTGGACCGGGAGAAATGCTGCGGCTCGGGCCAATGCGTGCTGACCGCCCCTGCGCTCTTCGATCAGGGGGAGGAGGACGGGCTCTCGGTCCTGCTGCGACCGTATGCTGACGCGGAGCAACACGAAGCCGTCCGGCAGGCGGTCCTGGTGTGCCCAGGCCGGGCGATCTCGATCGAGTGATCACCATTGTGGACACGATCGTCATCGTGGGCGCGTCCGCGGCGGGGATCAGCGCCGCGGACACCCTGAGACAACGCGGCTTCACCGGCCGGATCACGCTGCTGGGCAGCGAATCCCATCTGCCTTATGACCGGCCGCCCCTGTCCAAGCAACTGCTGTCCGGCCTGTGGGAACCCGGACGGTTGTGGCTGCGCAGCGCCCAACAGCTGGCCGAGCTGGACCTGAACCTGCGGTTGGGCACCACCGCGACCGGCCTGGATCCGTGCCGGCGTGAGATCGCGCTGGCCGAAGGCGAGCCGGTCGCCTACGACGGCCTGATCATCGCCACCGGCGCGGCCCCACGGCGGCTGCCCGGAGACGACCTGGCCGGCGTCCACCATCTGCGCACGCTGGACGACGCGCTGGCACTGCGACGGCGGATGCGGCCGCGATCGCGAATGGTGGTCATCGGCGCCGGGTTCATCGGCGCCGAGGCCGCCGCGGTGGCTCGCGACATCGGCCACTTCGACGAAACTTGCGACCTCGGGGTGCGGCACGGCGATCTGTCCGAGCGCAAATTCGTGGCGGTGTACGGCCGCGACGGTCGGGTGGTCGGCGCCATCGGGGCCGGCATGCCGAAGCAGCTGCGGGAAGCCCGCCGCCTGATCGTCGAGCAGGCCGAGTTTCCTGCTGAGGCTCGTACGTAGCTTGACCAGGCGTGGGCTTCCACACGGAGGAAGTCGTTGCCGTGCACATCGAGAGTTCACAGAGAGCTGTTCTGGGGCTGGTCGCGCGGACCAGAGCGGGTGGCTCTGTTCCAGGCCAGCAGTACCGGCACTCCCGCGACCAGCCCGGCGGCGCCGGCGATCGCCAGGCCGTGCTCCGGTCCGGCCGCTTCGACGAGGAGACCGCCGAGCAGGATGCCCAGCCCCTGGGCTGCGACCATGCCGGAGGAGGCCAGGCCGACCGCCTGCCCCCGGCTCTGCGTCGGTGCGATCCTCACGTACTCCGCGTTGGCCGCCACGTTGTAGCCGGTGAGCACCCCGCACACCGTCCACAGGAGCAGCAAGGGCACGTAGCCGGGGTCCGCCGCGCTGGCCACCAGGGGCACGCTGGCCGCCACCGCCATAGGGGCCATCAACGCCATCCGCCGTGCTTCGGACAGGAATCTGGACAGCACGAACACGCCGATGACGTTGCCCGCGGGCAGGGCGGCCATGAGGAGCCCGGCTTCGGCGGTGCCCAGGCCGAACGAGGCGGCGTACGGCACCGCGATCGCCTCGGGGATGACATGGAAGCCCGACAGCATGGCCAGGCCGAGCAGGCTGCGTAACGCGCGATGCCCGGCCACCAGCCGCAGCCCGCCGAGCAGGGAGATCGGCTGCTTTCCTGCGGCTGCCGGGCGGCGGGCCACCGTGGCCAGGGTGAGCATCGCGGCGGCGGCGAACGTGGCCGCGTTGATGAGGATGGCCGTGTCCGCGCCGACCAGCGCCACCACGATGCCGCCGCCGGCGAAGCCGAGCAGCGTCACGACCTGGTCGCTGAGCTGGTGGACCGCCACTCCGGTCTGGTAGAGCTCGCGGGGCAGCACGTCGGGGGTCAGCGAGATGCGCGCCGCCCTGCTCGGCGAGTCGAGCAGTTGGGAGGCGAAGACCAGGGCGCACAACGCGGGCAGCGGGAGGCCAGGCAGCGCGACGGCCCCGATGAGGACGGTCCTGATCACATCGCAGGCGATCGTGACCTCGCGCCGCGGGTAGCGGTCGGCCAGCCAGCCCAGCGCGGGCCCGCCGACCAGCGCGGGCACGAACGTCATCGCGTAGACGAGCGTGGTGACGGCGGCCGAGCCGCTGCGCTCGTAGGCCAGGACGGCCAGCGCGACGCGCGCCAGCTGGCTGCCCGCTCGCGACAGCAACCCGCCCAGCCACAAGCCGCGAAACTCGCCGATCGCGAGCACTTTGGCGTACATCGATCCCGCCCGATCCTTCTCGGCTGTCCTCGCCGCCCTCGACGCACCCGCACTCGGCAGGTCCTGCCCCGCTTCACAAGCCCGCACGGGCGGGCACCGGCCTCCGCGGTGGGTGATGGCCCGCCTGCGCGTCGCAGCCGCCACCACTCCACCGCGGGATCACCTCATCAGCTCCAGATGGGATCGCGTCGCATGGCCCACACCTCCCTTCGAGACGGGTTCTGGCTGGTCGGTCGCCGTTGAAGCTGTCGGCGTCCGGGATTCGTGTCGGTACCCGGCCGAACTCACGGACCAGTGATCGTGATGTACGTCCAGACGCGGCCGGGCTCGGGCAGGACGCACCGGCCGGGAGCCGACTCGAAGGATGATGCGCATCATGTCCTGCTCACCAGGTGACCGGGAGTTCGTGGATGCCGTAGACGACGGCGTCGTCCTTGAACGGAACGTCCTCCGTCGGTACGGCGAGCCGCAGGGCGGGGATGCGGCGGAACAGCGTGTCGAAGACGATCTGCAGTTCCATCCTGGCGAGGTTCTGGCCGAGGCACTGGTGCGGGCCGTAGCCGAAGGCGAGGTGATGGCGGGCTCCGCGCTCGATGTCCAGTTCGGCTGCGTTCTTGAACGCCGCCGGGTCCCGGTTGGCCGACAGGGCCGAGACGATGACGCCCTCTCCGGCCTTGATGCTCACCCCGCCGGTCTCCACGTCTTCGGTGGCCACCCGGGCGGTGACCGTGTCGGTGATGGAGAAGTAGCGCAGCAGTTCCTCCACGGCCGCGGGCGTCCTGCCCGGGTCGGCCTTGATCAGGGTCAGCTGTTCCGGGTGGGAGAGCAGCCCGAGCACGCCGAGGGAGATCATGTTCGCGGTGGTCTCGTGTCCGGCGGTCAGCAGCAGGAAGGCCTGGCTCACCAGGGCCGTGTGGTCGAGGGCGCCGTCCTGGCGTTGCCGGGCGATCTGCCGGCCGAGCAGGTCGTCGCCGGGTTCGGACTCCTTGCGGGTGACCAGGTCGTCGAAGTAGGCGCGCAGTTCGGCGAAGGCTCGCAGGCGGTCTTCCAGCGAGGTCAGACTCACCATCATGGTGGTGCGGCTCTGGAAGAAGTCGTGGTCGGTGTAGGGGACGCCGAGCAGTTCGCAGATCACCAGGGAGGGCACCGGCAGGGACAGCGCCCGCACCAGGTCGACCGGGTGCCGGTCGGCTGCCAGCAGTTGGTCGATGAAGTGGTCGACGATGTCCTGGACGCGCGGGCGCAGCGCGGCCAGCCGCTTGACGGTGAACTCGCCGACCACCGGGCGGCGGGCCGCGGAGTGTTCCGCGCCGTCCATGCCGAGCATCACCGGCGGCTGGCTGCGCTGCAACTGCAGGGTCGCGGGATCGACGTTGAAGAGCGGATAGCCGTCGTTGCGCCGGTCGGAGGAAAAGCGGGGGTCGGCGAGGACGGCGCGGGCTTCCTCATGCCGGGACACCCACCACGCTTCGCCGCCGCTGGTCAGGCGGACCTTGCTGATCGGCGCCTGCTCGCGCAGTTGCTCGTAGGCGGCGGGCGCGGCGAACGGGCAGCCACGCTCGACCGGCAGCTCCACGTCGGTGGCTTCGCCGGTAACGCTGTTCGTCGTCATGAAGGACCTCCAGTAATGGATCTGACGGAGTGTGGGGTGTTCGTGGCGGCCCCGGGCGGCGTGAACTCGTTGCCGGTGTTCATCGCAGGGTGAGCGAGGTCTCCGATGCGATACGGGTCAGCTTCTGCGGGTTGCGGACGTAGTAGAGGCCGGTGATGCGGGCGTCCTCGACCCGGGCCGCTATGACGCCGTCGATCTCGCCGTCCACGCGGACGAGGAGCGCCGGGTTGCCGTTGACCACGGTGGGCTCGCCGGCGAGCGCGATCTGGGCCTTGCCGAGACCGTTGACGATCAGGCGGGCCACCTTCCCGGCACCGGTGATCGGCTGCGGCGCGGCCTGCTTGACGCCGCCGCCGTCACTCAGCAGGACGACCTGCGGGGCCAGCACGTCCAGCAGGCCCTGCAGGTCCCTGGTTTCGAGTGCGCGCTGGAACGACTCCAGCACCGCCCGGGCCTGGCTCGGGTCGACCGCCTCGCGCGGGCGGCGGGCCTCGACGTGCCGGCGGGCACGGTGCGCGATCTGACGCACGGCGGCGGAGCTCTTGCCGACGGCGGCCGCGATCTCCTCGTGACTGATGCCGAAGACCTCGCGCAGCACGAAGACGGCGCGTTCGGTGGGGGAGAGCGTCTCGAGTACGAGCATGAGCGCCATCGACACGCTCTCGGCGAGCTCGACGTCCTCGGCCACGTCCGGCGCGGTGAGCAGCGGCTCAGGCAACCAGGAACCGACGTAGTCCTCCTTCAGGCGCCTCATGGTGCGCAGCCGGTCCAGCGAGCGCCGGGTCGTGATCCGCACGAGGTAGGCGCGCGGGTCGGACACCTGCTCAAGGTCGACCTTGACCCACCGCAGCCAGGTTTCCTGCAGCGCGTCCTCGGCGTCGGCCGCCGAGCCGAGCATCTCGTAGGCGACGGTGAACAGCAGGTTGCGATGGGTGAGGAACGCCTCGGTCGCCGGGTCCGTCCGGCCGTCGCCGGCCATCGGCTCGGCTGTGCCCCTCGTCGTGTGCCTGCGCTCGTCCATGCCCGGCTCCTGCCTGCTCACCGCATTCCTGCCCTGTGCATAAGGCGCCGGCGCCCACCGTTGTGTGACACCCGTGCCCGGTGACACACGTCATATGGCCGCGCTGTCACAAAGTTCGGGGCTGCGGCGCCGCATGGTCAGGAGGCCGCGCGAACGTCGTACGCGGCACACCACTGTCGACGGTGGCCCCGCCCCCGCGCAGCCGCCACCGCAGGAACGAGGAACGGAAAGCCATCATGAGCAAGGTCTGGTTCGTCACCGGTTCGTCCCGAGGCCTCGGACGTCAGTTCGTCGAGGCCGCCCTGTCGCGCGGCGACAAGGTGGCCGCGGCCGCCCGCAACGCCGCAAGCCTGGACGACCTGGCCACCGCCTACGGCGAGGCCGTGCTTCCGCTGGAGGTGGACGTGACCGATGAGGCCGCCGTCTTCACGTCAGTGAAGCGGGCCGCCGAGCACTTCGGCCGTCTGGACGTCATCGTGAACAACGCCGGCTACGCCCAGGTCGGCGCGGTCGAGGAGCTGACCGCCAAGCACCTGCGCGACCAGCTGGAGACCAACCTGTTCGGCGCGCTGTGGGTGATCCAGGCCGCGCTGCCCTGCCTGCGCGAGCAGGGCTCGGGGCACATCATCCAGCTGTCCTCGGCCGCCGGGGTCATGGCGATGCCGCTCAGCGGCGCCTACAGCGCCTCCAAGTGGGCCCTGGAAGCGCTGAACGAATCCCTCGCCCAGGAGGTCGCCGAGTTCGGCATCAAGGTGACCATCATCGAGCCCGGCGGCTTCGCCACCCGGGACGGCAAGAACCCCGACCCCCTCGCCAACGGCCACCTGGCCGAGCCCGACCCGAACTACGACGCCCTCCGCCGGCGTATCGCCTCGTTCGCGGGCAAGCAGCCCGCCGGCGACCCGGCCGCCGCGGCCCAGGCACTCCTGAAGATCGTCGACTCCGACACCCCGCCCCTGCGGGTGCTCTTCGGGCAGGGCTTCTACCCGATGCTCCAGCAGGTCTACGCCGACCGGCTCAAGACCTGGGCCGACTGGCAGGACCTCTCCGCACAGGCGCACGGCACCCCTGACAAGGCAGATCGGTGAGCCAGGGCCAAGCCTGCTCACCGCAACCGACCGACAGGAGCACCACATGAAGCACCGCATCGTCGTCCTCGGCGCCGGCTACGCCGGGGCCTACGCGGCCGGGAACCTGGTCCGCCGGCTGTCACCGAAGGACATCAAGATCACCGTGGTCAACGCCGTGCCGCACTTCGTGCAGCGCATGCGGATGCCCCGGGTGGCGGCCGGCGAGGAGATCGAGGCTCCGAAGCTCGCCGACGTCTTCGCGAACACGGGCATCCGGCTGCGCCTGGCCCGCGTCACTGCCATCGACCCCGAGCGCCAGGTCGTCTCCGTGGCCGACGCCGACAGAGGGGGCGGCGAGCTGGGCTACGACACCCTCGTCTACGCGCTCGGCAGCCACGTCGCCGACCACGGAGTCCCCGGCGTGGCCGAGTACGCCTTCGACGTCACCGGCCGGCCCTCTGCGCTGCGCCTGCGCGAACGCCTGGACAGGCTGGGCGCAGGCGGGAACGTGCTGATCGTCGGTGACGGGCTGACCGGCATCGAGACCGCCACTGAGATCGCCGAAGCCCGGCCAGGCCTGTCGGTGACGCTCATCGCCCGCGGCGAGCTCGGCGCCCGGCTCTCCGCCGGAGCCCGCGCCCACCTGCGCCGGGCCTGCGACCGGCTGGGCATCACCGTCGTGGAGCACACCAGCGTCGAAGCCGTCCAAGCGACGAGGGTGCGGTGCGCCGACGGCACCACCCTGGCCTCCGACGCGACCGTGTGGACGGCCGGCTTCGCGGTCCCTCCCCTCGCCACCGCCGCCGGGCTGGAGGTCACCGGCAACGGCCGGATCGTCGTCGACCGCACCATGCGCTCGGTCTCGCACCCGAACGTGTACGCCATCGGCGACAGTGTCCATGCCATCGGCGACAACGGCCGGCCGATGCCGATGTCCTGCGCGTCGGCCGGTTACACCAGCCGGCAGGCCATCGAGGCGATCGTGGGACGCCTGACCGGCCGCACGATCACCCACACCAAGCTGGTCTACACCTACAACCACATCAGCCTCGGGCGGCGGGACGGAATCATGCAGTCGATCGACGACGAAGGGCGGGCAAAACCGACGTACCAGGGTGGCCGCAAGGGCGCGTACGTCAAGGAGAGCATCCTCAGGACGGCCCTGTGGGCCACCTCCCATCCCACATACGGCCTGCCCAAGCGCAAGCACCGCCTGGCCGCCGCACCGGACACGATCGCCGAGAAGGCAGGTCGCGTCGCCGCCTCGTAGAGTGTGATCCGCGCGGCCGACACCGCCCCTGATCGATGTCTCGGGCCGTCGCCGACCTGCGCGACGATCACCCCGGCCCCAGCTCCGGCCTCGGCTTGAACGCTGCCGACGTCGAGGCCAACTGGGGCCTCGACGTGCGGCCGGCTCAATCCTGGATTGTCGGGCGGATGACGATCTCGCCGATCTCCACGTCCGGCGGCTGCTCGATGGCGAAGGCGACAGCGCGGGCGACCGCTTGCGGTGCGATGGCGTACCGGTCCATGTTGCGGCGGATCTCCTCACGGACCTCGGGGTCGTCGATGGAGCCGGCGAGTTCCGTGCGCACGTAGCCCGGTGAGACCGCCGTCGTCCGCAACACGCCGTCGGTCGACTCCTGCCGCAGCCCTTCCAGGAGGGTACGTACGGCGTTCTTGGTCGCGGCGTAGACCGCCATGGTGGGTGTGATCTTCAGCCCGGCGGTCGACACCGTGGTCACGAGGTGGCCCTGCCCCTGCTCGCGGAACACCGGCAGCGCGGCGGCGATGCCGTGCAGCACACCGCGCAGGTTGACGTCGATCATCGCCGACCAGCCGGCCACGTCGAGGTCGGCCACAGGACCGATCTTGCTGATGCCGGCGTTGCCCACCAGCACGTCGAGCCGCCCGAACTCCGTCACGGCCAGGCCGACGAGTCGTTCGAGGTCCTCGCGCTCGGTGACGTCCACGGCGCGGGCGATGGCGCGCCCGCCACGGTCGCGCATCTGGCCGGCGATCCGGTCGAGGCGGTCCGTCCGCCGTGCGCCGAGCACGACGGCGGCGCCCCGCTCGGCGAGCAGGTGCGCGGTGGCCTCGCCGATCCCGCTGCTCGCCCCGGTGATGGCCACGACCCTGCCCATGATGGCTGACATAAAAGTTATCCTCCGCAATAAAGTGGACACGTGTCCGGTTGGCTGCTCCCACCGTACCGGACACGTGTCCGCTTAACCGAACTCGTCATGCAGAGGACCGATGAACGCACCCCGCCGCCGAGCCGACGCCGCCGAGAACCGCGTACGGATCCTCCAGGCCGCACGAGAGGTCGTCGCGAACGCGGAAGAGGTGAAACTCAATGAGATCGCCAAACGGGCCGGCGTCGGGCAAGGCACCCTCTATCGCCACTTCCCGACCCGGGAGGCCCTGCTCGCCGAGGTCTACCGCAAGGACGTGGACGACCTCGTGGCCGCCGCGCCGGCCCTGCTCGCCGAGCACTCGCCGCTGCCCGCCCTGGCCCGCTGGCTGGACCGGGTGGCCGAGTACGCGAAGATCAAGCAAGGGGTGTTCGCGGCCGTCGAGGCGGGGCTGTGGCAGGACCTGTCCGCGCACAGCCTCGGCCCGATCGGCGAGGCACTGTCCACGCTCCTCGACGCGGGCAAGGCCGGGGGCACCATCCGCCCCGACATCGACGCCCGCGACGTCATCCTCCTCATCGGCTATCTGACCCGCCTGGAGCCCGCGGAGTGGGACACGCGCGCCCACCGCCTCCTGCGCGTCATCCTTGACGGCCTGCGCCATCACCCCTGACCGGGTTCCGCTGTGCGTGCCGCGGTGGGCACCCGCCAGGCGTCCGAGCCGAGCACCCGGCGCCAAGGCGGGTCACTGTCACCCCAGCAGCGCCTCGAGTTCGGGAAGCCGGCCGAACAGTTGGGGGAGGCCGCGCACCCCGTCGCGTACCGACTCGTGCGACAGCGCGAGGTCAGGGCCGGTGCCGGCCTCGACCCCGGCGAGGCAGCGCAGGATGTTCCACCGCGTGTGCCCCAGCCAGCCGCTGACCAAGAACACGAACCAGCTCGGACCCCACGGCGGCAGCGCTCCGCCTCCTGCGACGTAGCCGTCGAGGACCGAGCGGAAAATGGCGGGCTTCTGACGGATACTAAAGACAAGGCATTACACGTATCATCGCCGTCTAGATAAATCAGCTATCAGAATCTGGAATTACAGCACGTCGAGAAGGTGCCCAGGCAACCCGAGTGCGGACCAAACTTCACGTTCACCCAAGCGGCTCCGCCGCCGGTTTCCCATGATCTGGAAAAAGCTCAAAAGACTCTTGATCGACCCTTCCGGCATGAGAGACAGCAGTGAAACGAGATCAGAGCTGTCGCGAGAATATGGGCCGCCACGACTCGAGATCGCCTCAGCGAAATAGACTGCAACCGTAGGGGAGCTAACTAGAATAGGAGCAATCTCGTGTTGCAGGCTAGCCACATCAAAGCCGCTCTGCAGCAGTATCAGAAGCTTTGCGCAGCGAACCGCCGGTGTATCAGTATCCGAAAGATTTTCTGCAAGCGCTTGGATCAACCGACCAGCGCTTGAGTCTGTTCGCTCAGTCTGCGAAAGTGGAATCAAGAGGCCTTGGAGTTGAGTATTACTGGCGAATATCTGCTCAATATTTTCGGCAAGCCTGTCGCGACGTCCAGGAAAGAAGTATAGAGCATCTCCCGGATCGAGTGTGGCAAAACTATCGGACCACCGCCTGTCTGTTAGATCAAGCACTCCAAGGAATTCCCACAACATGCTAGTAACATAGGAATTCTTTGCGAGTAGGTCATAGATAATGTTGTCTAGATGAGGAATTCGACGGGTGGGAGCTCCCCTCAGAAGTGCTTCGATTTCGCGTTCGATTAACCAGTGCCCTAACATGTTACGGATGGGCCCTGGCGTAGCAGCAGTGTAGGCACTTACCACGTTCGGAATAGCCGACTTCTGGATACGCGAAGGGCCCATCATCGACTGTATAGGGAGCAGATACAAGTGTGGTTCGTCATCCAAAGTCAGAATTGGCTCAGCATCGAGCAGCTCCGAGATGTCCAGTCCCTCTCGATGCCATCTTTCCTCTAAACGGATCCAATCACCGGACATTCCGAACTTTCCTGAGTGTACACATTCAGCCACCGCGCTCGGAGCTGCTCCGGCGCTCACCGCATTCAGACACTCAGCGAGTGGCCAGGGATAGCGCCGATAAGCTTGCCTACTGATAATCTGGGCCAAGAAAGGATCGCCAAGTGCATTTATTAGACTCGCCAACATTTCATGATTAGGATTCAGGCAGAAGTCGCCGGCATCCTTTATCCACCTCCAAGCGGGGGTCGAAGTTGGAAAGTCGGGAGGCGGAACTAGGTTACTCGATCGAGATGGATGCGCTGACCTTAGGCTAGCTAGACTCCCAATGAGCCTGCCACCCTGCTTAAGATTTACAGTGACGGCATGCGACTCACTCAGTGAAAGAAAATGGCCAAGCTCATACTTCGCATACCACGCGAGCCAAGGGGGAGCCTTCGATAGCAACCACGGCCCATACGTGCGTGGTTCCTGATGAGCGTGTGGCATTGAGAATGATTCCAAGACCGGCCCTATAGCGGCTTGGCTCGGGAACTCTTCAAGCAAGCGATCGGCGAGCCATTCGTCTTGTATCCCTTCGGCGTTAATGAGAGAACGGAATACGTCGGGGCGAGAAATATTGTCTATAATAAAAGCCCTACCTGCCTCCGCTACCTTGGACTCAGATTGGTCTAGTAATAGAGCAAGGCATTGCCACGCGCTCCTGAGGCTGATCTCGTTCCTGCTTTCCAAGCGCTTTTCTATCTCCTGCATGAATATAGCATCAGTCTGCGGAAGATAAATGTCGGCTAACCTACGGACCGTGTGCGCTCCAGGCTTGTCCAGCAATTGTAGAGCAAGTCGAGTGAGCGACCCACGCTTCTTCGGCTGGCGTCGAGCTGGCCCATCTTCGAGGAGATCTAATGCCAGGTCGGACCCTCCCAAGATTGTCGGCGATATCGGATCATCGGGATCGTCGTTCATGTTCACGCATATAGATTCAATCGTGTCCCGAAGATATTGACGTTCCTCGAATACGCGACCTGCGGCGAAGAGCAGGACGTTGCGCCAGTTACTTGATGCGGCCACTTCTTTGAGGCGCGCCTGCACTTCGTGGTCGCTGCCTTCCATGAGCCCTTCGGCGGCCATGAACTCTTGAAGGGAGCGAATCTCGAAACCTACTTGTCCCAGCTCAAGGCCTACAAGGAATACCAGCCGCTGTCCAGCGGCCTCTATAATATCCTTTTTTAGCTGGACGAGAGCCTCGCCCTCATAGCCCTCCTCGATAAGATACTCTTCAACCATCTTTGTGAATTGCTCAGTAGTTAAGCGAGCTTCTGTCCCACCCGATCGTTCGCTTTCCGTTTGCAGGAGAAGGCCGACTCGCCTATGAATTGCGTGAACTTCAGTCGAATTCTCTTTGAGAACGCGTACTGAAGGAATGTCTCGCTCCGTCTCCCTATGGAAGATAAGCTTGTAATACTCCCGGAACAGGGCCCAGCGCTCCTCGGGGGGCTGTCCTATCCTATCCACAAGTAACGTGATGATCGTGACTTGCAGAGGACTGCGCATCAATCGCGCTGTAGCTGGTGTTTCTACGGCCCGCTGCAGCCGCGAGCAGACACGAGCTAACCGATCATCGTCGCTGCCGAAGCGCACCTCGGCTAGCTTTTTTCCGTAAAGTAGAGCCGTAGATTTATCTAGAGGAATAAGATAATGGTGGCTATATTGGGCAGGCGAGAAGTCATCATTATATCCCTGCGGACGACTAGTCGCAATAACTAGCGCATCTATTTCGCTCGTGGCAACATCTACCCAAAAATCACTTACAGCACCCAGGACATCGTCGCGATTTGTTGAGCCAGGAACTTCGTCTAGGCCATCCAACACTAGAACGCATGGGTATTGCTCTAGTAGCCTTTGGACCTGAGCTTGGCTTACGGTTGTTCCTGCGCGCTTGGAAAATTTGAGAGCGAGAAACTCGAGGAGCCCATTCACAGTATTTTCGGCAAGAGCTGCAGCGAATTCACTTAAAACAACTCGAAATGGTATGCGGCGCGCCGTTTGGGTTAATCCCTTTCCTCGTTGCCAGGTAGAAATTACGGCGGCGAGCGTTTCGCGGGCCTCAGGGCTCAGAAGTTCGGGAGAAACGTCCGAAAGAAGCGATGCTCGGAATAGTTGGCATACGTACTGCCCGACCGTAGTCTTCCCCTGCCCTGGTCCACCAATCAGAACATAGCGTCCAGGGGTGGGCCCCGTGTGAGGCATTGGAACATTATTTGAGGTAGCGAATAAGTTACGCGCTTCATCAATTATGAATGCGACAAATTGCCGGGATGTAGCAGAGTGTGCTCGCTCTCTTGCTCCATCTACGGGTTCTACGCTTGTAGGTAGGTCGATAAATACTTGCGAGAGAGGTATCGCTTCATCGGCGGAATTCCCCGCCTGTTCCAGGCGTGCATATTGATCTCCGACTAATTCCTTCTGCAAGAAGTTCACAAGAAGGTTATAGTAATCCTTGCTTGCTCCCTTTAAGTGGTCCGACAGTTGTGCAAGAACATCTCCGGGTGTTATCCACGCCGCATATGCGCGACGAACACCCTCATTGATGTCTCTGTCGATAAGTATCCGAATCTTGTCGTAATCCCAGATGTCATACCCTCGCAGATTGTGTCGGTTGGCAAACTGTCGCAGAAGTGATAAAAGTTGATCTTTGCTGCCTGTGCTGTCAGTTGGGGTTAGAACTACATTGGTGGCAAATATATAGTAGGCAGGCATCTTGCGTGAGGAGTCTTTTTTGCTGTATTCTGCCAGTTCTTTCCGTAAGGCCTTAAGGGCCCACTGGCCGTCGTGGCGCGAGGAGCGGGTGCGGCTCAGAAACTTTGCTTGAATAACGCCGTATCCGGACCACTTATCGTCCTTTGGGCCATAGTCGGTTAGGCCATCGAAAGTGGCCTCGCGACCGCCATCGGGGCCATCGCCGAATGGGGTGACTAATGTTGATATTTCGCCAACCGCTAACGCTTGAATGAGGTGCTCAAAAGTTCGGGTAGAGAGCCCATCCAGGCGGTAGTCGGTCATGTCTCCCCTCTCGTTACATGGCTATCGCGAGATTCGGCGCAAGCGTTACATTCCCCGAACCCGGCCTGGAGAGCCGATGGCCGTAATCAAACGTTTGTACGAAGCACTTTCTCTGTGTAGCCGAATGCCCGATGAGTTGCGGAACTAGGAGGGCCTGCAAGATCGTGGCAGGGTGGTGTGGGCAGCAGTGCAGCCACCTCGAACCTTCAGGTTCGAGGTGGCCACCGCACGTTCTATTAATGAGCAGTGAGGATTGGAGCGTGTGTCCCGGTCGACGCGACGAGGCGCTCACCTGTGAATGAGGGACTCCAACGCTCGCCGCAACTCTTCCACCTGGGGCGCGGTGTTCGAGTAAGAAGTAATCAGGTCCAGGTGATTGGTCGGCTCGTCCAGCAGGATGCACCAGGGCTGCTGGGCCAGGGCACGCGCGATGTGGGCGCGCTGGCGTTCGCCGCCCGAGAGAGTCTTCCACGCCCTGGATCTCAGGCTGGTCAGGTCGAGGCGTTCCAGCGCGGCGTCGATGACGAGTCGGTCGGTCCGGTCGAGTGCCTTCCACGGGTTGCGGAACGGAGTGCGGCCGAGCGCGACGACGTCGGAGACCTGCAGGTCACTGTCGGAGTCGGCGGACTGCTCGACGTAGGCGGCCTGCCGCGCGATCTGGCGGGCGCTCCAGCCCTGGATGTCCTGGCCGTCGTAGCGGATGACGCTCGTAGTCGGTTTGCGCAGGCCCGCGATGCAGCGCAGCAGGGAGGACTTGCCGGAGCCGTTCGGGCCGATGAGGCCCAGGGTCTCGCCCGAGGCGATGCGCACGGTGACGTCCCGGACGATGGTCTTGCCAGGAACGCCCCACGACAGGCCCTCGACGTCGATGTTCACAGCTCACCTCGCTTGCGCAGGACCAGAAGGAACAGCGGGACGCCGAGCAGCGCCGTGAACACGCCGACCGGCACCTCCTGCGGGGCGAAGCTGACGCGGGCGAGCGCGTCGGTCCAAACCAGGAAAATCGCGCCGGCCAGGGCGGTGAACGGAAGCAGCACCCGGTGCAGCGCGCCGGCGAACGCGCCACCGGTCACGGAGAAGGCGCCCGAGCCCAGGCCGAGGACGACGATCGCCACCACGCCGGTGGACGCCCCGGAGGAGATCCCCAGCAGGTAGGGGTCGGCCAGCGCGTTGCGGGTGACCGCCTGTAACACCGTGCCGCACAGCGCGAGCCCGGCGCCCACCAGCGCCGCAAGCAGAACACGGGGCACGCGCAGGTCCCAGATCAGCGAGTCGCGCAGGCCTGGCAGCGGTTCCACCGGCAAGCCCAGACGGGTGCCGAAGACGCGGCCCAGATCGGTGACGCTGACCTCGGAGGTGCCGATCATGATCGAGGCCGCCACGGAGACGATCAGCAACCCGATCCCTGCCAGGAACAGCACCGGTACGGGCGCCCGCGGACGGTCCGGCGGAGCAGGGCCCGGGTCGCCGGGCGACCGGCGGTCTCTGGCGGTGGGGTGGAGAATCGACAGGTCGACGGTGTCAGCGGACATGGCCGTGTTTCCGCAGCCCTTCGACTAAGAGACCGAGCGTGTTCACCGTCCGCACCGACGGGTCCATCTCGATGCCGGGAACCTCCACGATGCGGTTCTCCTTCACGGCGGTGAGCTGTGCCATCGTCGGGTCCTTGCGGATCACCCCGAGTTTCTCCGCCGCGCTGTCGCCGGGCGCTCCACGCTCGGACAGGTCGCCTATCACGATGATGTCAGGGTCACGTTCGGCGATCTCCTCCCAGGACACCTCGGGCCAGTCCTCCTTCACGTCGTCGAAGGCGTTGCGGACGCCGACCAGCTTGCCCATCGCGCTGGGCATGCCGCCGTTCCCCGCGACGTAGGGCAGACCCGCGTACACCGAGTACAGCCAGACAACTGTGGGTTCGCCGGTCACGCTGGACCGGACCTTGGCCGCCTGATCGATGGCATGGCGCTGCTCGGCGATCAGCTTCGCGGCCCGGTCCTCCACGCGGAAGATCCTGCCCAGGTTCTCGTAGTCCCGCAGCAGCAGGTCGAACGGGGTCAGGCTGGAATCGGAGGCATCCGGGCAGTCCACCGCGCTCACATAGGAGGGCAACCCGAGCTGGTGCAGCTCTTCGCGGGTACCGACCCGGTCCTTGGTGTACAGCGCGGTGAAGGAGGAGACGACCAGGTCCGGGGTGGCGGCACGGAGTTGCTCAGCGGTGAGGATCTTCGGATTGAGTACGGGGACGCCGTCGTAGGCGCCCTGGTACTGCGGTGCCACCCTGGTCTTCAGGTTAGAGGTGCCGACCATCCGGTCCTGGAGCCCGAGAGCCAGCAGGGTCTCGGTCGAGGATTGATCCAGCGTGACCACGCGCTCCGGAGGGCCGGTGAACGAGAGTTCCTGACCGCAGCTTCCCACCGTCACTGATGCCGCGGGAGCGGCCGGCGATGGTGATGGGGGATCGGCATCGCCACCGCAGCCGGTCGCCGTCAGAAGCAGCACGAGCCCGGCTAATACCACGGTTTCGCGGGGTTTGCGGGAGACCCTCATAGATTCAGAATGATAGTCGTTATCACTATTATCTTGTCGAGATCGTCCTCAATGCCCCGATGCCAGGTTCGTACGGAGTACCGCTGTGACCGCACTGACGCCCACCGACACGGAGGCGTCCCTGCCTCCCATACGATCCATCCTGCGCGAGAGGCGATTCATCCGGCTGTGGTGCGGCACCACGGCCTCGGGGCTGGCGACCTGGGCGCTGCCCTTCGTCCTCGGGCTCGCGGTGCTGGACCGTACGCTCACCGCCGCCGGCCTCGGGATCGTGCTGGCCACCCGCACCGTGGGCTTCCTCGTCGCGGTGCCGATCAGCGGAGTTTTGGCCGACCGGTACTCGCGGCGGGCGGTCGTGCTGTGGGCCGGGCTGGCCGCCGCGCTCGCCACCCCGTTCATCGTGCTCGGTCTCGGCCGCTCTGTCCTGCTCATGGCCGTGGCGGCGGCGGTGGTCGGCGCCGGTCAGGGGGCGTGCCGGCCCGCCTTCCAGGCGCTCACCGCGGAAGTGGTCGACGGCGAGCGGCGCCAGCAGGCCAACGCCGCCATGACGCTGGCCGTGCGCGTCACCACCCTGGTCGCGCCGGCGGGCACGGCGTTGCTGGCGGCCGTCCTGGACGCCTGGTGGTTGCTGGTCGGCACCGGGTTGCTGTGGGCGGTCGCTGCGCTGCTGCCGCCTCGGGGCCTGCCTGGCCCAGAGCGCGCAGCCGAGCGTGCGCGGTTCTTCAGGGAGTTCGGCGAGGGCGTGCGCGAGGCGCGGCGGCACCCGTGGTTCCTGGCCGGGCTGGGCGCGCTGGCGGCTGTCATCTTCACCGGCTACTCCGCCACCGGAGTGGCGCTGCCGCTGGTCAGCCGCGACCGCTACGGCACCGAGGCGGTCCTGGCGGCGGCGCTCACCGCCTACACCCTCGGCGCGCTCGCCGGGGCCGTCCTCGTGGCGCGGTGGAAGCCGCGAGCCAAGGGCTGGGCCGCGCTGACCGGTCTGGCGCTGTACGGATTCGCGCCGCTCAGCCTGCTGCTGCCGGTGCACCCGGCGGTGGTGTTCGCCGCCTACGCGCTGGCCGGGCTGGGCATAGAGGTGTTCAACGTGCCCTGGTTCACCGCCACCCAGCGCGAGGTGGAGCCGCGGCTGCTCGCCCGGGTGTCGTCGCTGGACTTCCTCGTCTCCTACGGCCTGGCCCCCGTCGGCCTCGCCTTCCTCGCGCCCGCCATCGACGCCTTCGGCTGGGAGCCTGTGCTGGCCGTCTGCGCGCTGGTGTGCTTCCTGGCCCCGGCCGTAGCCGCCGCGGTGCCCAGCAGCCGTGACTTCTCCCGCGGCGGGAGGAGTTGAGATGTCCTTCGGCGTCGTTCCGGCCCGCGTCGACGGCCACAGCCCGGATCGTGCCGGTCACCTGCTGGCCGAGACAGGCGCGGTCATCCTCACCGGACTCGCGCCCACTCCGGACGCGCTCGTCGTGGCGGCGGCGCTCGTGCTGGGGCACCGGCTGCGGCAGGTGTTCCCGTACCGCAGCAGGCCGACCCGCGACTCAGGCCCGGTGCACCTGCACGCCGACAGCTTCGACGTGGTCGTCGACGTGGGCGGCGTACCTGCCCGCCGGCGGGATCCCGACGAGGACTACGTCTTCATCCAAGCCGTCCGTACGCCCGACGCCGGCGGGGAATCCTTCGTCGCCGACGCCTACCGCTTCGCCGACAACCTGCAGCGGCATGACCCGGACCTGTGGGACTTCCTCACCGGTGCCGACGTCGACCTCTATGGAGCGTGGGCGAACGTGCGCGGGCTGCCCGCCACTCCGCGCGTCGGCAGGCACGTCGAATACACCCGCACCGGGCGGCGTATCGTCCGCCGCGTCGAGGGGGCCGTACCGCTGCACCGCGACCCTGACGCCGAACGGACACGCGAGCTGATCGGCCGGTTCGACGAGGCGGTGCAAGACATGCACGCGGCGTTGCCCAGGTTCACCCTGGCCGAGGGCGAGACGCTGGTGCTGGACAATTACCGCTGCTGGCACGGTCGCGACGCGCACACCGGGGAGCGCCACGTCCGGATCCTGACCGTCCGCAGCGCCGACGCCCGCTGATGGAGCCGCCGCCCGATCGCTCCCAAGCCGGGAGCGATCGGGCGAGGGCGTCACGGCATGACTCTGGCACACCCGCTAGCGCTGTCCGGCCTTCATCGTGGTGGTGGCGCCGACCTCCGTCCGGATCCGGTGAGTTGGGCGGCCATCAGCGTGGTGCAGGCGCCGGGCAGCGTCGTGCCGTACCGGAAACGCACGTTGGAGAAGGCGAGGTGCGGGGTGATGGGGCCCGGAGGCGGTTCGGTGACGCGGTCCGTCACGGGCGTGGGGGTGTTCACATGCATGATCTGGCGCTCGTGCACGGGGGAGAGCGCGCTGACGGCCGGTACGGGTGCCACGGGGGAGTCCTGCCATGGACTCTGCTTGGCAAGCTCGCCTCCTTGGCCGCGAACGTGGCCGTCGCCGAACCCATACTCGTCGGCCGCGTGATCGCTGCCCAGCGGCAGCACCCTCTCGCAGATCGGGTCGCTTCGTCAAGACAGTCGGCCTGTCCGGCCGCCTCGATACCGCTCCTGGCTCTGAGCCGCTTCTGAATTCCGAGCTGCACTTCGACAGCGCCAGAAAGAGTCTGGGGACGGCCCGGGGCCGATGACCTCCTGTTCGTCTGGAGACAGGAGGCGAGCGCCAGGCCGAGGCTCCGGCGAGACGGTTGGCGGCCCTGCCGCCACCCATGCAACGCGACGCCGTGACCTCCACCGGCCAACGTGCCGAATTGCTTCACGACCAGGGCCGCCTGTGCGACGGCGATGACCCGCCGCACGTGTGTGCCCCCGTTCGGAGGTTCTCGGCTGATCTCCACCACGGCGACGAGCGGCGCCAAACCGGCAAGCAACCTGAGGCCGGTCAGGATCGCACAGCCGATCACGGCGGCGCTGGCAAGAGCCGGCACCGACTACACGGTTGAGCTGGACATATCCCCACCTTCCAGGGGTTCAGCGATGGTCACGTCGGCACATTCGTGAGGAAGCCGGGCTGATCGGTGCGCTCTCGCGATGGTATGGTCTGGCGAAAATGATTCTCATTTCAGGAGTCGTTCTTGGGATCGTTCTCTGCGACAGGACCCCCGGCCACCGAAGCGCAGCTCCCCCAGACGCCCGCCGACCCCACGGCCGAAGATCCCCCATCCACGACGAGATGGCCGATGCCGTTGATCGTCTTCGCGCTGGTCTGCGCCCTTGCGGTGTCGGTGCTGCTGGCGATCGGTCTGGGCGCCGCGGCCGTGCCGCCTGGGGAGACTCTCCGTTACCTGTGGGTGGCTCTCACCGGTGGGTCGATCACGGCGGACGAGGTGACGGCGTACCAGATCATCTGGCAGGTGCGGACCCCGCGTGTGGTGCTGGCGGTGCTGGTGGGCGCCGGGCTCAGCGCGGTCGGTGTGGCGATCCAGGCCATGGTGCGCAACGCGCTGGCCGATCCGTTCGTCCTGGGGGTCTCGTCGGGGGCGTCGGCGGGGGCGGTGCTCGTCAGCGTCTCCGGCGCGCTCACCGTGATGGGGATCTACGCGGTGTCGGCCGGGGCGTTCCTGGGGGCGCTGCTGGTCAGCGTCCTGGTCTACCTGGCTTCGCGTGGCGCGGGCGGCCTGATGCCGCTGCGGCTGGTGCTGACAGGGGTGGCGATGGCGTTCGGCTTCCAGGCGGTGATGAGCATGATCGTGTATTTCGCGCCCGATGGCGAGGCGACGAGCACGGTGCTGTTCTGGTCGATGGGCGGTTTCGGGGCGGCGACGTGGGGAGCCCTGCCGGTTGTGGCGGCTGTCACCGTGGTCTCCGTCGTGGTGCTGCGCCGGCTCGGCCGGAGCCTCGACGTGCTGGCGCTGGGCGATGAGACGTCGGTGAGCCTGGGGGTCGACACCGTCAGGCTGCGCCGAGGGTTGTTCGTGCTGACGTCGCTGGCCACGGGGGCGATGGTCGCGGTCAGCGGTGCGATCGGGTTCGTCGGGCTGGTGATGCCGCACCTGGTGCGGCTGTGGGTGGGGGCGGCGCACGTCCGCGTGCTCACGATCGCTCCGCTGGTGGGAGCGATCTTCATGGTGTGGGCGGACCTGGTGGCGCGGACGTTGGTGGCGCCTCGGGAGCTGCCCATCGGAGTGATCACCGCGTTAGTGGGTGTGCCGGTGTTCGTCGTGCTGCTGCGCCGCCGCGGCTACCTGTTCGGAGGCCGGTGACGATGAGCCTGCTACTGGACGAGATCTCCGTCTCCATCGATGGCGCCGCCATCGTCAGGGATCTGAAGCTGACGGTCGAACCGCGGCAGATCGTGGGGCTGGTCGGCCCCAACGGCTCGGGCAAGACGACGGCGCTACGGTGCGTCTACCGGGCGTTGCGGCCCACGGGCGGCGCGGTGCGGATCGACGGCCAGGATCTGCACGGCATGCCGCTGCGCGACAGCGCCCGGCTGATCACCGCGCTCACCCAGGAGGGAAGCGCGGATCTGGATTTCACCGTCGAGGAGATCGTCGGCCTCGGCCGTGCTCCTCATCTGCGCGGTAACCGGCCGCTCAGCGCGCGCGAACGAGAGCTGTGCCGTCAGGCCATGGCGCGCATGGAGGTCCTGCACCTGGCGGGGCGCGGCGTGCTGTCGCTGTCCGGCGGTGAACGCCAGCGGGTGCTGGTGGCCCGCGCCCTCGTTCAGGAGCCGCAGGTGCTGATCCTGGACGAGCCGACCAACCACCTCGACCTGCACCACCAGATACGGCTGCTGTCGATGCTCAGGGAGAGCGAGCTGAGCGTGCTGGTCACCCTGCACGACCTCAACCTCGCCGCGTCCGCCTGCGACCGGCTGGCGGTGCTGTCCCAGGGAGGGCTCGTGGCCTCTGGATCGCCTCGCGAGGTCCTCACCGAAGCCCTCCTGCGCGACGTCTTCGGCGTCGAGGCGAGGGTCGTCCCCCATCCGCTCACCGGAGTCCCCCAGGTGCTCTACGACCTGGGCTCGGCCACCTCAAGGGAAGGAACCCCCGCGTGACCACGCGTTTTCCGTCTCGTCTCCGCCCGCTGGCGGCCTCGGCCATCGCGGGCATGCTGCTGCTCGCCGGATGCGGCGCGCAGGTGGAGGGCGGCTCCGCGGCCGCCAGGAAGGTGACGGTCAAAAGGTGCGGGCAGGAGGTCGAGTACACCCTTCCGCGTCGCGCCGTCGTCTACGAAGGCGGCAGCGCGGACAAGATGTTCGCGCTCGGGCTCACCCGGCATGTCCACGGGTACGTGATGCCGCCCGCCAACCCGCCGGTCCAGGAGTCCCCCTGGGCGGCCGAGTACGCCAAGGTCAAGTTCCTCAGCGACGACCTCCTCAACCGCGAGCTGGTCGCCGACGCGAAAGCCGACTTCGTGGTCGCGGGGTGGCGTTCCGGTTTCAGCGATCAGCGCGGCATCACCCCGGCCATTCTCGACGGCCTGAAGATCCAGAGCTTCATGCACGCGGAGTCGTGCTTCAACTATCCCGGCTACCCGGAACGCGTGACGCCGTTCGAGGGGCTCTACACCGACCTCGAACGTCTCGGGAAGATTTTCGGAGTCGAGGGCAAGGCGCAGTCCCTGATCGCCGATTACCGCAAGCGCGTCGAGGCCGTGCGGGCCCAGGCGCCCAAGGGCGACCCGGTGCCGGTGTTCCTGTACGACTCCGGCACCGACAAGCCCTTCACCGCCGGCAGCCAGGTGCCGCCGAACGACATCATCCGCTTCGCCGGCGGCAGGAACGTCTTCGGGGACCTGGACGCACGCTGGACGGAGGTCACCTGGGAGGCTGTCGTCGAGGCCAAGCCCGAGATCATCATCATCCTCGACTACGGCGACAAGCCGGCGCAGGAGAAGATCAAGTTCCTGAAGGAGTTCCCCGCCACGAGCAAGCTGCCCGCCGTCGTCAACGACCGGTTCCACATCCTCGACTACAACGAGGGCATCAGCGGGCCGCGCAACATCGACGGCCTGGAGAAGTTCGCCGCCTACCTCCGCGAACTCGACAGATGACCAGCACTTCGGTGCTGCGTGACCCCGCCTTCGTGCGGTTGTGGGCGGGCACCACGGCGTCCGGGCTGGCGACCTGGGCGCTGCCGTTCGTGCTCGGACTGGCGGTGCTGGATCACACGCTCACCGCCACGGGCCTCGGGCTCGCCCTGGCCGCCAGGACGGCGGGCTTCCTGGCCGCGGTTCCGGTCGGCGGGGTGCGCGGCGGCTCCGCCGCCGGCCGCGCCACCCTCGTCATCGCCCACCGTCTGTCGACCATCCGCGAAGCCGACCACATCGTGCTCCTGGAAGAGGGGCGCGTGGCCGCCGAAGGCCCCTACACGGAGCTCGCCGAGCGGCTGTCCCGCCTCTTCGCGCCGCAGCCTTCCTGACGGCGTCCGCGAAGAGGTGTCAGGAGGCGCTTCGCGCGGGGCTGTCCGCATGGGCGGGGGCCGGGCAATGCGCATCGCCCGCCTCGAAGTGGTCGGCGTGGTAGAGGCCCTGGGTCAATAGGCGGCGTACGTGCTCGTCGGCGGCCGTGTAATAGACGAACGTGCCCTCCCGGCGGCCCTTGACGAGGCCGGCCAGGCGGAGTTTGGCCAGGTGCTGGCTGACCGTGGAGGGAGCCGCGTTCGCGAGCTCGGCCAGGCAGGCGACGGACGACTCGCCCTGCAGGAGTGCCCACAAGATCTTGATGCGGGTGGGATCGGACAGGAGCCGGAACGACTCGGCCGCCAGGTGCACCTGCTCCTCGTCCGGCATCGCGAAGTCCGACAGCGATGTGTGCATGCGTCCAAGCCTACTCCGCGGGCTGCTTGATTACGTATGTGCGTGAGTACGCATATACGATGCCAGCGTGACAGTAGAACCGAGAGCCTCCGATGCCCGCGCCCTCCGCCTCCCTGCGCGGGAGCGGGCCGCCATTCCGTCGCGATCGCGGATGTGGTCGATATCGGAGGTGCGCTGGGCGACGGCCGCGACGGCGCTGTTCGCCGCCGGAGGCGTATGCCAACTGGCCGGTACGCCCGCCTGGCTGTGGTGGGGCCTGTATCTGGCCTGCTACGCCGCCGGAGGATGGGAGCCCGGCCTGTCCGGGCTGCGGGCGTTGCGTGAGCGCACTCTGGACGTGGATCTGCTGATGGTGGTCGCGGCGATCGGCGCGGCGGCGATGGGGCAGGCCTTCGACGGCGCACTGTTGATCGTCATCTTCGCCACCTCTGGAGCGTTGGAAGCGCTGGCCACCAAGCGCACCGAGGACTCCGTGCGAGGCCTGCTGAATCTGGCTCCCGATCAGGCCACCCGACTGCACGCGAACGGGGCGGAGGAACGGGTGGAGGCCGCCACGCTACAGGTCGGCGACGTGGTCCTGGTGCGGCCAGGGGAACGGATCGGTGCGGACGGCGAGGTGCTGTCCGGAGCCAGCGAGGTCGATCAGGCCGGCATCACCGGCGAGAGCCTGCCGGTCGACAAGCTCGCCGGCGACGAGGTGTTCGCCGGCACGCTGAACGGCACCGGCGCCCTGCGGATACGGGTGACGCGTCCGGCCGAGGAGACGGTGATCGCCCGCATCGTGGCCATGGTCGAGCAGGCCGGCGCCACCAAGGCACGCACGCAGCTGTTCATCGAGAAGGTCGAGCAGCGCTACTCCGTCGGCATGGTCGCGGCGACCATCGCGGTGTTCGCGCTGCCGCTGCTGTGGGGGGCCGCCGTGGAGGAAAGCCTGCTGCGCGCGATGACCTTCATGATCGTCGCCTCCCCGTGCGCGGTGGTGCTGGCCACCATGCCGCCGTTGCTCGCCGCCATCGCCACCGCAGGACGGCACGGCGTGCTCGTCAAGTCGGCCGTCGTGCTGGAGCAGCTCGGGGGCGTCACCCGGGTCGCTTTCGACAAGACCGGCACGCTCACCGAAGGCCGGCCGCAGCTGACCGGCGTGTACGCACTGCCCGGCGCCGACCTCACCGAGGACCGGTTGCTCGCGCTGGCCGCTGGGGCCGAGCAGTCCTCCGAGCACCCGCTGGGCCGAGCCGTGGTCACCGCCGCCCGCGAGGCCGGACTGGAGGTCGCGCCAGGACAGGACTTCGTCTCCGAACCGGGACGCGGCGTGCGAGCACGCGTGCAGGGCCGCCTCGTCGAGGTCGTCGGCCCGGCGCGACTGCTCGACGGCGGCGGTGGTTCCATACGCGAGGTGGTCGCCGGGCTCCAGGACGGCGGGCACACGGCCGTCCTGGTCCGCGTGGACGGTGTCCTGGCCGGAGTACTGGCCCTGGCCGGCCGGATGCGGCCCGGCGCCGCCGAGGCCGTGACCCGTCTGACGGCGCTCACCGGGACGGCTCCTGTGCTGCTGACCGGCGACAACGCACGAGCAGCCGCTCACCTGGCCGCGCAGGCCGGCATCGATGACGTGCGAGCCGACCTGCTGCCGGCCGACAAGGTGACGGCGGTGCGCGAGTTGCAGGGCGCGGGCGCGCGAGTGGCGGTGGTGGGCGACGGGGTCAACGACGCGCCCGCACTGGCCGGCGCGCATGTCGGCATCGCGATGGGCCGCGCCGGATCCGACCTGGCTCTGGACACCGCCGACGCGATCATCACCCGCGACGATCTGACCGCCGTCCCCGCGGTCATCGCCCTCGCGCGCCGGGCGCGCCGGGTCGTCGTGGCCAACCTGGTCATCGCCGGCGGCTTCATCGCCGTGCTCGTGGCCTGGGACCTCTTCGGTGACCTTCCCCTGCCCTTGGGGGTGGCCGGGCACGAGGGATCCACCGTCATCGTCGGACTCAACGGGCTGCGCCTGCTCCGCAGCGCCGCCTGGCGACGCGCCATGGGCGTCGGGGGGCGGCCTGTGCCGCCAGGAAGAGGGCGATGAGGGCGAGCACGACGGTGGCACCGGACGCCAGGCGCCAGCCGTACGCGTCGGAGGCCTGGTAGCTGATCTCCAGGCCCGCCCAGGAGGCGGCGCCCGCCACGGCGCAGGCGAGCGGGACGATCAGCCGCAGACGATGGCCGAGCAGCCGGGCGGTGGCGGCGGGAACGATGAGCAGGGCGATCATCAGCAGCGTGCCGATCGCCCTGGCACCGGCCACGACGACCAGCGCGACGAGCACGTTGAGCAGCAGGTCCAGCCGCCGCGTGCGGTACCCCTGCGCACCCGCCGTCACCGGGTCGAACCGGGTCGATCTCGCCGCCGCGCTGGTCGGCTCGCCGCTCACCGCGACCCCCTCCGACATCGCGGTCTTCGCCGCCATAGGACTGGCGGACGTGATCACCGTGACCGTACTGGCCAAGGAACTCACGTTCGCCGCGTTTGATTCGGTGGGCCTGCGGGCGCTCGGCTATCCGGCAAGGTGGCTCGACGCCCTCGTCCTCCTCCTGCTGGGCGCGGTCGTCGTGGCCGTAGTCCCGGCGGTGGGCTCCATGCTCCCCCTGGCTCTGCTTGCGGGACCGGCCGGAGCCGCGCTCCTCTGGGCCCGCCGGCTGGTGCCCGCGGTGGTGCTCGCCGCTCTCCTCGGCCAGGCCGCCGGAGCCGGCGGCCTGGCGCTTTCCATGACCTACCGCATCGCCACCAGTGCCACCGTCGCCCTGATCTGCGGCCTGATCTTCCTGGTCGCGTTCACGACGACCCGCAGCACATCTGTCCGTTTGCGGCTGACCTGAAGCGACTTCGATGCAGCGGACGCGCGGCGAGTGCGGTGAATTGGAGACGCGGAACGCCTGGAGGCGCCACTATTCGTACGGCTCGGCGGGAGAGGAGATCCGCTATTCGTACGGCTCGGCGGGAGAGGAGATCCGCTGGACGTCGGAAGCGGTCATCTCTGGCACGTACGTGTCCGGTGGCGGGCCCTCGCGGGGGACCCAGGTGCCGGTGACCCGTACCCAGGTGTCGGCCGCCGGGGCGGGCGCTCCTCTGACGACGACCTTCATGGTCATTGCGTCGGCGGCGCAGCAGCCGATCCGCATGCGCGCGAGGTACCACTCGCCCTTCCGGGCGGACGGCAGGACGAACCCCGACAGGCGGACCGTCTTGCCGGCGAGCGACCTCGGGCGGTACCAGGCACGGTCGGCGAACTCGCCCATGGTCAGGACGTTCACACGGTCGCTCTTGAGCGGCCTGACCGGCTCCGGGTCCACGACGGCCGGTGGAGGCGGCGGAGGAGCCTGCTCGGCCCTCTGGGCGGCGTACGAGCCGAGGGAGGGTGGAGAGATCAGCAGGAGCACGGCGACCGGAGCCGCCAGCAGCCATGCCACCCTGCCGCCCTCTCCGTGTTCGTGGCCGGGCGAGCGGTCCTGCGGGGGAGCGGCGGGCTCACGCCCGGTCAACCGCGCCAGGTGGACGTCCTCGGCGATGCGGGCGTTCGCGAGAAGCGCCTGGCGACCGGCGAGGACACTCCTGCGACGCTCCTCGACCAGCGTGGCCACCGCCACGACGACCAGCACAGCGCCCGCCGCGATCAGGAAGGGCCGGAAACCCGGCTTGACGTAGTTCAGGTACATCGTGGAGAACGCGGAGACGGTCAGCAGCACCGCGCCGAGGATCAGCAGGAGAGCTCCCTGCGTCTGGCGGCTCACAGCAGGGCCCAGCCGGTGAGGAAGCTGACGCCGATCGCGAGGGTCAGCGTGAGCGGGACGAACCGCCAGGTGAAGGCGCGGCCGAAGGTGCCCGCCTGGAGCGCGATGAGCTTCAGATCGACCATGGGCCCGACCACCAGGAACGCCAGCTTGGCCGTCGGGGAGAACGCCGTGAGCGAGGCGGCCACGAACGCGTCGGCCTCCGAGCAGATCGACAGCAGGACCGCCAGCAGGGCCAGCACCAGCACGGAGACGACCGGTACCCCGGCCACGGCCGCCAGCCACGAGCGGGGGATCACCACGTTCAGCGTCGCCGCGGCCAGGGCGCCGACCACGAGGAATCCGCCGGCGTGCGTCAGGTCGTGCAGCATCGCGTCCAGGAAGGTGTTCAGCCTGCCCTGTCCGGTGCCGGCCGGGCGGCGCGGCGCCGGCGCCCACGCGCGGCGTCCGAACCGCGCCCAGATCCACCCGGCCAGCACCGCCACCGTCAGGGAGGCGGCGAACCGCGCGGCCACCATCGAGGGCTGGTCAGGGAAGGCAACCGCAGTGGACACGAGCACCACCGGGTTGATCGCCGGCGAGGCCAGCAGGAACGCCAGCGCCGCGGGCGGCGCCACGCCCCTGGCCATCAGCCCGGAGGCCACCGGTACGGACGCGCACTCGCAGCCGGGCAGCACCGCCCCGGCCATGCCGGCCACGGGCACCGCCGCGTAAGGACGCCGTGGCAGCGCCCTGGTCCAGAACGAGGCAGGGACGAACGCGGTGATGGCCGCCGACAGCGCGACCCCGAAGACCAGGAACGGCAGCGCCTGCACGCACACCGCCACGAACACCGTCGCCCAGGTCTGCAACGCCGGAGCCGTCAGGTACGGCGCCAGCACGAACCGGCCCACCACCAGCAGGGCCACCAGAACGACGAACGCCCACGGCAACCGGATCCCGACGGAGTCCTTCGCGGAAGGCGATGGGAGGTGGCTCTCCTGGTCTGGTGGATCTGTCGTGCTCGGCTGCGTCATCGCCCTCCTCACTCCGGTGGGGACCCGCCCCTCGGGTGAGCAGAGTAACGGTTGATATCGCAGCGATAGACCGCCTTCATCGGGATTCGGTCGTTTCTGGATGGCCCGTTGTGGTGGAGCATCGTGCTACCGCCCGCGGCCCGAGTCGGATTCAGCGCCGCTCGCAGGTCGCGCAGACTCCGTAGACCGCTTCGGCCCGGAAACCGTGGACGCGCTGCGCCGCCACGGGCAGCCGGTGGGCGGCGAGGACATTGAGCACGAGCAGTCAGCGCCGCCAGCCAGGGGCCGGCGTCCCGCACGGAGACCGCCCCGGCCACGGCGTCCCACGCCAGCATGCGTTCGTGCCGGTTGGCCAGCCAGAACCGGCCACGGGAGCGGACCGTGGTGGTGACGAGCTGGTCCATGACGTCGAACAGCCGGCCGGGGTGGAGCGGGCGCAGCCGGTGCCAGACGACCGTGGTGACCTCGCCAGTCTGCCCGTCGGCGGGGAACTGGGCGGTGGCCGGGTCGACGCGTTCGGCGAGTTCGCGGACGTCCAGCGTGGGGCCCGTGGGGTCGGGGACGGTGACGATCGGCGTGTAAGGGGCCAGCCGGTCGCCCCGGCAGATGTCCACGGGCAGGTGCCCGGCGTCCAGCGCCGTGTGCACGCTGGCCAGGCGGAGATGGCCGGCACGGGCCAGCGCCTCGGCCGCTGGACGCGGCTCGACCGAGTCCCAGAGGTCGATGATCAGCAGCGGCGCGCCGGCGGACGCGCGGGCCGCCCGTTCGACCTGGCCCGCGGTGATGCCGTGACTGACGGCGACGGCACCTGGATGGCGGCGCAGCAGCCGATCGACCGCCTCAGCTCGGGCGCAGCCGTACAGGCCCCCGACGAGGGCGACGGGAATGGGCACGGTGCCTCCAACGGGTTCAAGTGCTGGTGCGCGAGGCGTAGGGGAGCAGGGCCATCTCGCGGGCGTTCTTGACGGCCTTGGCGATCAGCCGCTGCTGCTGGACGGTGACGCCCGTGACCCGGCGGCTGCGGATCTTGCCTCGGTCGGAGATGAATTTGCGCAGCAGAGTGGTGTCCTTGTAGTCGATGCGGTCGACGTGCAGGAGCGGGTTGGGCTTCTTGCGCGGGGTGCGGCGGGGTTTCATGCGGTCTCCTTGATCACGCGGTCTCTTTGACGAGGATGGGGGCGAACGGGTCGTCGAAGCGGGCCCAGGCGTCCTGCCCCGCGCGTTCCTCCTCCTCGGTGAGCAGGCAGGAGCCGAGGAGGGCGCGCAGGCGGGCGGCGTCGAGGTCGGGACCGGTGAAAACCAGGTGCTGGACGCGGTCGCCGCAGCCGGGCGCCCAGTCGAGCGTGGCGGCCGTGCGGCGGGCGGGGGAGACCAGGTCCCAGGCGGCGCCGGGGAGCGCGGCCAGCCAGGGGCCGGCGTCCTCGACCGAGACGATGCCGGCGACGGCGTCCCAGGCGAGCAGCTGGCCGGGGCGGTTGGCCAGCCAGAAGCGGCCGCGTGAGCGTACGGACTCGGTGACCAGCTCGTCCACGGCGTCGAACAGGCGGGCGGGGTGCAGCGGGCGGCGGCTGCGCCAGACGGCGGTGACGATCTCGTCGGTCTGGGTGTCACCGGGCAGCTGGGCGGTGGCCGGGTCCAGGCGGTCGGCCAGCTCGCCGGAGCAGATCCGGGCGCCGGTGACCGGCGGCAGGGCGCCGATCGGGTGGACCGGGGTGAAGGGGGCGAGGTGGGTGAGCACCGTGCGGGACAGCTCGTGGTCTTCCTCGTCGCCGCCGTGCAGCACCAGGGCGGTCGGGTACTCGATCTGCCGGGCCAGGACCTCGGCCAGGTAGCGCCGGTCGCCGGCGGCGGCGGGCTTGCCGACCTCGCTGAGCGGTTCGCCGCGGGTGATGTCGTCGGGCATGGCCGCGGCGTCGAGCGCGGTGACCACGGCCGTGAGACGCAGGATCTCCTGGGCCTCGTCGCAGTCGACGGCCTCGGCCACCGAGCGGGGTTCCACGGAGTCCCAGAGGTCGGCGATCAGCAGCTCGGAGCCGGGCGCGAGCCTGACGAGCTGGGGCAGCAGGTCCTCGCGCACGGTGCAGGTGACGCAGCCGTGCGCGAGCCGCACCTCGGCGGTACCGATCACGCCCGTGCTGTCCCGGATGCTGCGCCGGACGAGCCCCTCGGCGATGTCACGCAGGTCGTGGTGGACGGCGACCGCTCCAGGATGCGTCGCCAGCAGCCGCTCGGTCGTGGCCGTACGGGCCGTGCCGTGCAGGCCTGCGACGAGGACGACGGGGGTCGGCATGGAGCCTCCAGTTGCAAAAATGAAAACCGTTGTCGTTATCATGGCACGAGTTCGCCCATGGGAAGGAACCGTTTTGGCCAGAAATGAGGTGCGCCCCGTGATCAAACTCCGATCCACGGCCGGCACCGGCTACACCTACGTGACCAGGAAGAGCCGCAGGAACACCCCTGACAGGCTCACCCTCCGCAAGTACGACCCGACCATTCGCCAGCACGTCCTCTTCCGGGAGGAACGATGAAGAAGGGCATCCATCCGGAGTACCGGCCGGTCGTCTTCCGCGACCCCGGCGCGGACTTCGCGTTCCTCACCCGGTCCACGATCATCAGCGACAAGACGATCGAGTGGGCCGACGGCAACACCTACCCGGTGGTGGACGTCGACGTGTCCTCGGCGAGCCACCCCTTCTACACCGGCCGCAGCCGCGTCCTCGACACCGCCGGGCGCGTCGAGCGGTTCAGGCAGCGCTACGGGAGGGCCTGATGTCCGCGCGCTGCCAGCTCACCGGCGTGCAGCCGGTCTTCGGCAACAACGTCTCCCACTCCCACCGCCGCACCCGGCGCCGCTGGAACCCCAACATCCAGCAGCGCCGCTACTGGCTGCCCAGCGAGGGCCGCTACGTCCGGCTCACGGTCAGCGCCCGCGCGATCAAGACCATCGACAAGATCGGCGTCGAGGCGGCCGTCGCGCGGATCCGTGCCAGGGGGGAGAAGGTCTGATGGCCAAGAAGAGCAAGATCGCGGCGAACGAGCGGCGCAAGGCCGTCGTCCTGCGCTACGCGGAACGGCGCGCGCGGCTGAAGGAGGTCGTCCGCACCGGCACGCCGCAGGAGCGGGAGGCCGCCGTACGCGAGCTGTCCCGGCAGCCGCGCGACGCCAGCGCCACCCGCGTGCGCAACCGCGACTCCGTCGACGGCCGCCCCCGCGGGCACCTGACCAAGTTCGGGCTCTCCCGGGTGCGGTTCCGGGAGATGGCCCACCGTGGCGAGCTGCCCGGTATCACGAAGGCGAGCTGGTAGCCGTGGCCGTCCCCAAGCGCAGGACCTCGCGCAGCCACACCCGGCACCGTCGCAGCCAGTGGAAGGCCGCGGCGCCCGACCTCGTCCCGATCACCGTGGACGGGCGGAAGCTGCTCGTGCCCCGGCGCCTCGTCCGCGCCTACCAGCGGGGCTTGATCACCGTCCATTGAGATGACTCGGCCACCGGGCCATCCGCCGTGCATCAGCAAGCCGGGCGCGGTGGCACGGCTGGATACCCGGTGGCCGCCACTGAGCCGGATCGGCGGGCGCGGGTGCCCGTCCGATGAGCGAGGCGGCGTCCAGGTCGTCCAGGTGGCGTCCACCTCTTCTTGCGGCCCGGTCGCCCGCGCAGCCGGTATCGCCGAGGCACCCGGCGGCGGCGCTGTCGAAGGCTGGAAGGCCAGGCGCACACCGGAGTGCTGCTCGAGAGCGCCGCGAATGGCGTCGCTGGCCATGCAGCGCAGGAGTTGTCCGCGGGCCCCTTCTGATGGCGGGGGGACCTCGTTGTCGGCGAACGCGCCTCGGGTCTGCTCGCGCTGCCGTACGAGCTCGCTGATTAGCGACCAGGCGTAGGGGAGGGAGTCGCGGACGCAGGCGACGAAGGCCGTGTCGTCGATGTCTCCGGCCTTGGCCTGGTCGAGCAGGCCGTGGGGGACCGTGAGCGACATGCTGTCTCCTCTCCCCCGCAGACAGGCGGTGACCACCAGGACGACGGGCCCGCGCCGGCAAGGCTCCGGTCGCTGCGGCACCGCACCACAGAACGTGACGCGTCCGCTCGCCACCGGAAAGTCCGCACCGGCGTCGGTGCTGGTGTCCTTGGCCGACAGCGGCTCGCCGAACCGATGAGCGCGGTGACCGGCACGCGGTCATTCGGGTGAACCTGAACTGTGGCTCACGCTGGACTTCACAGGCGATGTACGGGCAAGCCGCCAACTGCTGGCCTTCTCGCGTTCGGCCCACAGCCTGGCGTAACGCTCGTTCAAGGCGAGAAGCTCCTCATGCCGGCCGCGTTCGACCACCCGGCCGCCGTCCACCACAGCGATCTGGTCAGCCGAGCGGATCGTGCTCAGCCGGTGGGCGACGACGATGACCGTGCGGTTGCGGACGAGCTCCGCGAACGCCTGCTGGACAGCCCGTTCGTTGATGGGGTCCAGCGCGGAGGTGGCCTCGTCGAGCAGCACGATGGGAGCGTCCTTGAGGATGGCCCGGGCGATGGAGATGCGTTGGCGCTCGCCACCGGACAGGGTCGCGCCGCCCTCGCCCATCGGCGTGTCGTAGCCCTGCGGCAGTGCGGTGATGAAGTCGTGCGCCTGGGCCTGCCTGGCGGCGGCCTCGATGCTCTCCTCGGCGGCCCCCTCGCGGCCGAAGGCGATGTTCTCCCGGATCGTGCCCTGGAACAGGTAGACGTCCTGGAACACCACGGTGAGCGCGTCGAAGAGCTGCTCAGGCGTGAGATCGCGGACGTCGGCGTCGCCAAGGCGGACCGAGCCGGTGTTGACGTCCCAGAACCGCGCGACCAGCGAAAGGATCGTGCTCTTGCCCGCTCCCGAGGGGCCGACGAGCGCGGTCATGGTCTTCGGCGGGACGTCCAAAGACAGGCCCTTGATGACGGGCTGGCCAGGGTCGTAGCCGAACGTGACGTCGTCCAGTCGCACCGACGGCGCGCCGATGGTGGTCTTCTCAACGGTGGGTGCCGGTTGGGTGGGAAGGTCGTGGATCGCACCGATCCGGCGCAGGGCGGCCTCGGCAAGCCGTGACTCCTCGCCGCTCGCCGCCACCTGGAGCAGCGGGGTGTAGATGCGCAGGACCAGGACAAGGAAGATCAAAACCGCTCCGGCGTCCAGCCGCCCGCCAGCATACCAGTAGCCGAGTGCGGCGATCGTCAGCGGTATGCCGAGCTGGACGATCCCCATGGTGGCCAGTCCGGCGGGGACGAGCCTGACGGCCAGCCTGTCGTTGATGTCGCGAATGTCCCGCAGGGCGCCGTGGAACCACTCCAGCCTGGCCCCGGCCCGGTCGAAGGAGCGGACGACCGCGATTCCCCGGACGTACTCGATCATCCGGCCGTTCGCTGCGGCGAGCAGCTCGCCTCTTTCGACCGCTCTGCGTGCGAAGTAGCGCGAGGTCCACCGGTACAGCGGCAGCGCGGCGACGACGCTGACCGCCACGGCGAAGGCCATCGGCACGTCCACGTTGAGCAGGCCGGCGAAGATGAACACCGGCAGTGAGGTAGCGCTGAACCAGAGCGGGAGCCCATGGTGCGCATAGGTGGAGACCGCCTCCATGTCACTGGTGAGCATGGTCGACACGTCACCTGCGCCGCGTTCGCGCACTGTGCCCAGGGGGAGCCGCTGGATGTGTTTGAGTGTGCTGGTCCGGGCCTCGCCGATTCCGTAGAACGTCGCGGTCCATGCCAGACGGTTGCTGAGATAGCCGAAGCCATACTGCCCGGCAGCCCCGGCGAGCACGAGGCCGATCGCCAGGCCGACCCGCTCCCCGGTCAGCGTTTCCGTACGGATGTGATCGATCACCCAGACCAGCGTCACCACCGGGACGGCAGCCGCGAGCGACATCAGGATCTGAGCGATCAGTGAGAAGACGAAGGCCTGGCGGTGCGGGCCGAACAACCGCCAGAGGGTCCGCACCGTGCCCGTGTAGTACGTCGTCATGTCGGCTCCATAGTGCTGGTCGGATCAGCCTTGTGGACCGCTTCGCCGAGGGCGATCCGTTCGGTGGATTGGAAGGCGCGCCACATGTCGGCGTAGAGGCCGTCCGCGGAGATGAGATCCTCGTGGCGGCCGCGCTCGGTGATGCGACCGTCGTCGACGACAAGGATCTGATCGGCGCCCGCGATCGTCGACAGCCGGTGCGCGATGATGATCACTGTCCGGTCGGTGACCAGCGTGTCGATCGCCGCCTGCAGGGCCACCTCGTTCTCCGGGTCGACGAACGCGGTGGCCTCGTCGAGAACCACGATCTCGGTGCCCTTGAGCAGGGTGCGGGCGATCGCGAGGCGCTGGAGCTCGCCCCCGGACAGACGGCTTCCGTGCTGACCGATCCTGCTCCGGTAGCCGTCCGGCAGGGCGGTGACGAACTCATGTGCACGGGCGGCGCGGCAGGCCGCCTCCAGCTCGGCGTCCGTGGCATCGGGTCTGGCGAGCCTGAGATTGGCCTCGACGGTGTCGTCGAACAGGAACGTCTCCTGGAAGACGAACGACACGTGCCGCATGAGCTGTGAGAACGGGATCTCCTTGACGTCGGTCCCGCCGACCAGGACCGCACCCTCCCGCGCGTCGAAGAACCGGCAGATCAGGCGGGCCACCGTGCTCTTCCCGGCGCCGGACGGGCCGACCAGCGCCGTGATGGTGCGTGGTGCCGCGTGGAAGGTCACGCCGGTCAGGGCGTCGCGGTCAGCCCCGCCGTAGCCGAAGGTCACGTCGCGGAACTCCACCGAGGCGTCGCGAAATTCCGCGTCGTGGTCGGCCTCGGGCAGCTCTCCAGCGTCCTTCAGCTCGTTGATGAGCTGCGCGCCGTACGACAGAACGGTGAGCTGCGCCGCGAAGTCCTGCAGCTTGACCACCGATCCGCCGTACCCGAGTCCGATGACGAAGAAGAACAGCAGCTCGGTTGCGCCGATGGCGTCGTTCGCCCACAGCAGGAGGCCCACGGGCACGATCGTGATCGCCGTGGCCGACGTCAGCGTGAAGAACGCCGTATAGAGGGGAAGGAACGCCTTCCCCCAGTCGGCCTGGTATTTCGCGGCGCCGTGGATCGCGTCCTGGGTCTCGGCGAACGTGGCGTCCGTCCGGTTGAACATCCGCACTATCGGCAGCCCGCGCACCATCTCGACGATGGAGCCGTTCATCCGCCCCATGGCGGCCATGTAGCCGCCCATCTTGCCCTGGGAAGCCCGCATTCCGTGGTTCATCAGCGCGAAGGCAACGACGAGGCCGGCGACGGCGGCCAGTGCCATCCGCCAGTCGACGACGAGCATCCAGATCGTGGAGGCGACCACCACGACCACCGCGGCGACCACGTCGGGGATCGCGTGGGCGAGGAACAGCTCCAGCCTTTCGACATCGTCCGACAGGGTGCGCTGGATCTCCCCCGACCGCTTCGACATGACCTTGCCCAGCGGGACCCGGCCGAGCCGTTCCCCGATCCGCAGCCGCAGGCGGTACAGCGTCCCGAACGCCGCCCGGTGGGAGATCAGCATGGCGAGTCCCATGAGGACGTACTGGCCGACCACAAGCGCCAGGGCGGCCCAGGCAAGGCCGAACAGGTAATCCCCGCCGGCGCTCCCGTCGAGGAGAGCGCTGATGGCGAGGTAGATGACGTAGAAGGGCCCGAGCTGGCACAGCGTGCCCAGCGTGGAGAGAAGCGCCGCCAGGGCGTACCGGCCGGCGTCGTCCCGGGCGAACGGCAGCAGCAGCGCGACCCGAGACGCGACGGTGCTCTCCGATGCCGCCCGCGGTGGAGCGTCGGCCTGGGGCGAAGCCTGTTCGACGGTTTCCGTGCTCATGCCTTCGTTGCTCCTTCCGTACGGGCCCGCAGGTGTGGGGCGACGCTGCGGAGCTTCTCGCAGGTCTCCTCCCACTCACGCTCAGGCGTGGACTGGCCCATGATTCCGGCACCGGCCCGCAGCCAGTTGCGGCCATCACGCTGGAAGACCGTGCGCAGGGTCAGGGCGGCGTCCAGGGCGCCGTCGGCGTCGGTCATGAAGACCGCACCGCCGTACAGCCCCCGCGGCGCGCTCTCGCGGTCGCGGATCACGTCCAGGGCCGCGGCCTTGGGCACACCCGTGGCCGTCACGGCCGGGAAGAGCGCGGCGAAGGCCGACCACGGGGGTACCCCGTCCCGCAGCTTCCCGGAAACTCGCGAGGCGATGTGCTGGACAGCGCCGCGCTTCCGGATCTCCATGAACTCGCCGATGGACACGGTCCCGCCGTCGCAGACTTCGGTGAGTTCCTCGAAGGCGAGCCGGACAGAGATGACATGCTCGATCACCTCCTTCGGATCGTTCAGCAACTGCTCGCGGAGCCGGGTGTTCTCGCCGGGGTCCTGGCCGAGCGCCCTGGTCCCGGCCAGGGGCTGGGTGCTGATCCGCCGGTCGGGGCCGATCTCGACGACGGTCTCCGGGCTGAATCCGGCGGCCCGCCATCCGCCCATGTCGAACAGGAATGACCGGGCCGGAGTCGCTGCCGCGCGGCCTGCGAGATAGGTGGCGAACAGGTCCAGGCCGTCCGGGAGGTGCAGAACCCGGGACAGCACCGCCTTGTTGAGCCGGCCCGCCTTGATGTCCTCGACGGTTCGGGCGACCGCCCTGCGGTACGGCTGCGCGCCCGCGTCCAGCGAGACAGGCAGCGGACGGACGGCCGGTGCGGCCTCCGCCCGGGAGAGAAGCTGCGCCGCGCGGCGCAGGTCCGCCTCGGAGGCGGCGCGGATCCGGGCTCCGCCCCGTGTGAGCTCCGCCTCGACCCGCGGGAGGAAGAGGTGGAACAACGGGCCGGGGCCCGGGGCCTTCCCCCGAAGGAGATGCGCGAGCTCGAAGGAGGCCCATCCGTAGCCGCGCCAGCCCGCGTCCGGCAGGGCCGCGAGCAGTTCGGTGACCCGCTCCAGGGGTTTGCCCGCGGTGGGGGTCTCGCGTCCGTGTCCGCCGCTCCACGCCCGGACCCGTTCGGCGTCGACCGTCACCGAGCCGGCCAGACCGGTCGCGAAGTGCCACGTACCCCGGCGTTCGTACACGGCGTACTGGTCGCCGATCCCCGACTGGGCCAGCCGTACCGCGGCCGAGGCGGGGTCCTCCGGCAACTCCACGTGCGCCTCGTGAGCCGGCCGCGGGATGGCGGCTGCCCAACCGGCGGTCATGACCGGGCTTTCGCGACAGGGGACGCGACCATGGCGGCCAGCGCCCGCTTGTCGGTCTTGCCGACCCTGGTCACCGGAAAGGCGTCGACGACCTCCAGCCGATCGGGGATCTTGTACGGCGCGACGCCACGCTCACGAAGGAACACCGCGACCTCGCTCCGCCCTATGGGTGCGCTGCCGGACGCGGCGATGACGAAGGCGCACGTGCGCTCACCGAGCAGGTCGTCCGGTACGGCGACCACCGCCGCGTCGGCCACCGCAGGATGGGCGAGAAGGTGTTCTTCGAGCTCGATGGCGGCGATCTTGTCTCCGCCCCGGTTGATCTGTTCCTTCGCCCGTCCCTCCACGACCAGATGGCCGGTCGGGGTCTTCCGGACCAGGTCGCCCGTGCGGTAGTAGCCGTCCTCGGTGAAGGAGACGGCGTTGTGCTCGGGCGCCCGGTAGTAGCCGCGCAGCGTGTACGGCCCCCGCGTGAGCAGGTGGCCGAGCTCTCCGGGAGAGACGTCGGCATCGTCCTCGTCGACGATGCGGATCTCGTCGCCGGGCGACAGCGGTCGCCCCTGGGTGTGCAGCACCACGTCCTCGGGCGCGTCCGGCTCGGTGAAGTTGAGCAGACCCTCCGCCATCCCGAAGACCTGCTGGAGCACGGGGCCGAACGCGCGCCGCACCAGCCTGGCGTGTTCGGGGAGCAGGCGGGCGCCCCCCACCTGCAGGAGCCGCAGGGAAGAGAGATCCGAGCCCGACCACTCGGTCGCCTCGGCCCACATCCGGGCGGTGGGCGGGACCAGCGCGGTGACCGTCACGCGTTCCCCTGCGATGACGTCGAAGATTTCGTCCGGCGCGACGGCGTTGGTGAGCACGGCAGTGGCACCGGCGTGCAGTGCCCCGAGCACACCCGGGCAGGCCAGTGCGAAGTTGTGGGAGACCGGTAAAGCCGCCAGGTACACGTCATCCGGACCCAGCCCACACAGTTCGGCGCTCGCCCGGACGTTGTAGAGGTAGTCGTCGTGGGTCCGGGGGATGAGCTTGGGGAGCCCTGTGGTCCCACCCGAGACCAGCATGACCGCCACGTCCGAGGAGGCTGCTCCGCCGTGGCCGTGTCCTGGTGCGGCGTCCAGATCGCTCAGGCCGATGAAGGGCCCGGGTTCGCCGTCGACGACGACGTGCCGCAGGCCGGGCACGTCGTCACGGACCTCCGCCGCGAGCTCCCGGTAGTCGAACCCGGCATGCTCGTCCGGGATCACATAGGCGACGGCCCCGGACTGCCGGCACAGGTGGACGATCTCGCTGCGCCGGTGCAGGGGGAGGGCGAGTACGGCGACCGCCCCGATGCGCTGGAGTGCGAAGAACACGGTCACGAACGTCGCGACGTTCGGAAGCTGGACGACGACCCGGTCGCCAGGCGACAGATCGAGCCCGGACAGGCCGGCGGCGAGCCTGCCCGCGGCGGCGTCCAGGTCGGCATAGGTGATCCGGCTCGCGGTGTCCACTACGGCCGGGTGGTCGGCTCGGTCCCGGGCGCGCCGTCTTAACAGCTCGTCGAAGGTCTCGCCACGCCAGTAACCGGCCTTGCGGTAGTGCTCGGCGAACTCGGGCGGCCAGGGGACGCAGCCTTCGAGCATGAGGTGTCCGCCTCTCAAAGCCCTTGCAACGGATGGAGCAATGAATATAGATATGGTAATCATTATCAGTCGGACATGCCCGAAATTTCTAGAGATCTAGCGTCGAGTCGCTGCCATTCGCACCGAACCTGATTGGGATCGAACATGAATGAGCCCCTGTCCGTCAGCCTGGATGATCTCCGCGTCGCGGTCGGCGAACTGGCCGAGGTTTCGGCGGAGCAGGTGTCAGAGGACACCGACCTCTTCACACTCGGATTCGACTCGATCAGGCTGATGCGGCTCGTGGGCTGGCTGCGACGGCAGGGTGTCGCCGTGGGCTTCGCCGACCTCGCCGAACACCCGACGGTCGGGGAATGGTGGTCGGTCATCCGAGAGAGCGGCCGACGCCGGGAGATCACCGCGCCGCGCCCGGACGTCGACGAGGCCGGGGCGTTCGATCTCGCGGTGATGCAGCACGCCTTCTGGGTCGGCCGGGCCGAGAACCAGCGGCTGGGGGGAGTCGCCGCGCACTTCTACACAGAGTTCGACGTGGAGTTCGACACGAGCGGAGGCCCCGCCGTGGACCCGGGGCGGCTGGAACCGGCGTGGCGGGCCCTGTTCGCCCGCCACGGCATGCTCAGGGTCAGGATCGGCGACGACGGGCGTCAGCGGATCGGCGAGCAGCCGAACTGGCCCGGCCTGCGCGTTCACGACCTGCGAGGCATGGAGACGGCCGAGGCCGAGCGGCGGCTCGCCGCCACCAGGGAGTCGCTCTCCCACCGGATCATGGACATCGCGTCCGGCGAGGTCTTCGACATCCAGCTCAGCCTCTTCGACGGCGGCAGCCGGTTGCACGTGAACCTCGACATGGTGGCGGCCGACGCGCTCAGCCTGAGGGTTCTGCTGGCGGACCTGTCCGAGCTGTACACCAACGGGGCGGACGCCGACCTGCCCCCGCTCGGCTACAGCTATCCCCGGTATCGCGCGGAACGTGCCGCGACCAGCCGCCAGGAGCGCGAGCAGGCCGCCGCATGGTGGCGGAAGCGGCTCGCCGACCTTCCCGGGCCGCCGGCCCTCCCCGTCGTCCCCGACGACAGCGCGGGTGCGAGGCCGACTGTGGTACGCAGGCATCACTGGATCGCACCGGCCGGTCGGCAGCGGCTACGCGAGTGGGCACACCAGCGCGGGCTCACCCCCGCGATGGTCCTCGCGACGGCGTTCGCCGAGGTGATCGCCCGGTGGAGCGCCACCGACCGGTTTCTGCTCAACCTGCCGACCTTCGACCGCGAGCCTCTTCACGACGACGTGGGCCGGCTCGTCGGGGACTTCTCCAGCTCGGTGCTGCTCGATGTGGACCTGGCCGAGGCGATGCCGTTCTCCGCCCGGGCCGCCCGCGTGCAGAAGGACCTCCGGGAGGCGATGGGCCACGCCGCCTACACCGGGGTGGAGGTGCTGCGCGATCTGACCAGGGCGAACGGCGGCGAGGTCGTGCTCGCGCCCGTGGTGTTCACCAGCGCGCTGGAGCTCGGCGAGTTGTTCGCACCTGATGTACGGCGGTGCTTCGGGCAGCCGTCATGGATCATCTCGCAGGGGCCGCAGGTCTGGCTGGACGCGCAGGCGACCGAACTCGACGAAGGGCTACTGGTCAACTGGGACGCCCGCGAATCGGTGTTCCCGCCCGGCCTCCTCGACGAGATGTTCAAGGCGTTCGTCGATCTGGTCGAGGCGCTGATCGTGGATCGCACCTCGTGGGACGCGCCGGCTCCGCGCGGTCTGCCCGCCGCCCAGCGGCCGGTGCGCGAGCGGGTCAACGACAACGACGGTCCCACCGTCGGAGTCCCCCTCCAGGAGCGGTTCTTCCGGCTCGCCGAGGATGGGCCCGACCGGATCGCCCTGGTCTGGACCACGCCGGGGGACGGCGGCACGGACGGATCGATGACCTACGGGGAGCTGTCGCTGCGGGCCCGCCGGGTCGCCGGCCTGCTCCACGCCCGTGGGATCCGGCCAGGGGACACGGTCGGGATAACCCTGTCGAAGGGCCCGGACCAGGTGATCGCCGTGCTCGGGGCGCTCGCCGCCGGGGCGGCGTACGTGCCCTCCGGGCTCGACGTTCCTCCGGCGCGACGCGCTCAGGTGTACGGCGCGGCGGGTGTCACGCATGTTCTGACCGACCAGGAACATGACTGGCCGCCGGGTATCACATCGATCCCCATGGAGGACGCGGTCAGGTTCGCGCCGCTGCCGGACATCGCACACGTCGACCCCGAGTCGGTCATGTACGTGCTGTTCACCTCCGGCTCGACCGGCGTGCCCAAGGGCGTGGAGGTGCCGCACCGAGCCGTCGCCAACACGATCGACGCGGTCAATGACGTGTTCGGCGTGGACGGTTCGGACCGGACCATGGCGCTTTCGTCGCTCGACTTCGATCTGTCCGCCTACGACATGTTCGCCTTCCTTTCCCGCGGAGGCAGTGTGGCCGTACTCCATGAGGAGCAGCGCCGGGACGCACGCGCGTGGGCGCGAATGCTGCGCCGATGGGACGTGACGGTGGTGAGTTGTGTGCCGGCGCTGCTGGACATGCTGCTCGTGGCCGGCTCACGGGACCTTCCGGGATCGCGGCTGAGGCTGGTCATGCTGGGGGGCGACTGGGTCACCGTCGACCTGCCCGGGCGCCTGCGCGAACTTGTCCCTGGCTGCCGGTTCGCCGGGCTCGGCGGGATGACCGAGGCGGCGATTCACACCACGGTCCGCGAAGTCGATCAGGTGGACCCGGCGTGGCGGGCCGTGCCGTACGGGCGTCCGCTGCGCAACATGCGGTGCCGGGTCGCTGATGCGCGAGGGGAGGACCGTCCTGACTGGGTGCCGGGGGAACTGTGGGTCTCGGGCCCCGGCGTCGCGAGGGGATACCGGGGTGATCCGGAACGGACAGCGGAGAAATTCGTCGAGGTGGACGGCCGACGCTGGTATCGCACCGGTGACCTGGCCCGCTACCTGCCCGATGGAACGCTGGAGTTCCTGGGCCGCTCCGATCACCAAGTGAAGATCCGCGGGCATCGGATCGAACTGGGGGAGATCGAGGCGCATCTGGCCGCCCACCCGGGCGTGGGCAGGGCGATCGCCACTGTCGTGCAAGTGGCGGCGGGCCCCCGGCTCGCCGCGGCCGTCGTGGCATCCGACCCCGAAACGCCGGGTCGGCTGGAAGCGGATTCCCTGCGCCACTGGCTCGGTGAGCGGGTTCCCCGATACATGGTTCCCGAAGTGATTCGCGTCCTGGAAGGCCTCCCCCTGACCGGGAACGGGAAGATCGACCGCAAGGCCATCCACGCGGCGTTCGCCTTCGCCGGACGGGACGACGGGTTCGAGCCGCCCGTGGGGGTGGTCGAGGAGACGGTGGCGGCGCTCTGGCGCGAGCTGCTCGGTGCGGAACGGGTCGGCCGCCGGGACGGCTTCTTCGCGCTGGGCGGGGACAGCCTGCTCGCCACCCGGCTCGTGAACAGGCTCCGCGAGGCAGGGATGAGGGGCGCTGAAATCGCCCACCTGTTCGAGACGCCTGCACTCGCCGAGTTCGCCGAGGCCCTGACCCCAGGTGCGGGCGAGGCGCCGCCGGTGCTCGTCCCCGATGCCGGCCGCCGCTTCGATCCGTTCCCGCTGACCGAGGTGCAGCAGGCGTACTGGCTGGGCCGCTCGGAGGGGCTCGCGCTCGGCGGCGTTCCCGCGGTCTTCCGGCTCACCTTCGACGGGGCGGGCGTGGACCTGGACCGGCTGCGCCAGGCCCTGGAGCGGCTGGTCGCCCGGCATGACATGCTGCGAGCCGTCATCGGGGACGACGGCACCCAGAGGATCCTGCCCGAGACGCCCCCGGTCACCATCCAGGTCCTTGACGCGGCCGTCCCCGATCCGGAGTTCCTGTACGGATGGGCCGGTGAGCCCGGACGGTGGCCGCTGTTCGACGTGCGCGCGGTCCGTTACGGTGACGGCCGTACCAGGCTGGCCGTGAGCGTGGACGCGGTCGCGTTCGACGCGCTCAGCGTCAACACCATGATCGCCGAACTCGCGCAGCTCTATGCCGAGCCCGCCGCGGAGCTTCCCCCGATAGGGGTGACCTTCCGCGATTACGTGATGAACACACCCCCCTCGGACCGGACGGCGGCCGAGGCCTACTGGCGGGAGCGCCTGGCCGAATTGCCGCCCGGCCCTCAGCTGCCTCTCGACGCCGATCCCGCCGCGGTCCGCCCGCGGTTCACGCGACGCGCGGCCGGCGTGCCGGCCGGCCGGTGGAAAAAGATCAAGGAGCGGGCGCGGGAGCACGGCCTGACACCGTCGGTGGTGCTGCTGGAATGCTACGGACGGGTGCTGTCCAGGTGGAGCGACCGGCAGGACCTGACCGTCAACCTCACTCTGTTCGACCGGCACGACGTCCACCCCGACATCGGCCGGGTGCTCGGCGACTTCACCACCTTGCTGCCTCTGGAGTACCGGCCCGTGAAGGGGGAGGGATGGCTGGTGGCGGCGCGTCGGCTTCAGGCGCGGCTCGGCCGGGACCTGGAGCATCGGGCGGTGTCCTCGATCTGGGTGCAGCGCGAGCTGGCCCGTGGCACGGATGCCCCCTCCGCGGCGTTCCCCGTCGTCTTCACCAGCACGCTCGGCCTGGGAGGGGAGCCGTTCTCCGGGCTGCCCGAGGCGTTTCCGCGCTGGGTGGGGGGCGCCTCGCAGACCCCGCAGGTATGGCTGGACCACCAGCTCTTCGAACACGAAGGTGAACTCCAGCTGGTGTGGGACGCCGTCGACGAGCTGTTTCCGCCAGGCGTGCTCGACGCCATGTTCGCCGCGTACCGGGACCTGCTGGTGTGGCTGGGCGACGAAGAGGATTGGTCGCGGCGTCCGGTCATGGCTCTCCCCGTGGAACAGCGCCTGGCCCGGGAGCGGGTGAACGCGACGACCGGCCAGGAATCGGGGCGGTTGCTCCACGAGGCGTTCTTCGAACGCGCCGCGGCCGATCCCGGGCATACGGCGCTGCTGTGCCGCGACGGGGAGCAGGTGTCCTACGGTGTCCTCGCCGATCGGGCCCTGCGGGTGGCGGCGTTGCTGGCCGGTCGAGGAGTGAGGCCCGGGGATCCGGTGGCGGTCAGCCTGCCGAAAGGGCCGGACCAGATCGCAGCGGTCCTGGGAACGCTCGCCGCCGGCGGAGTCTATGTGCCGGTGGGGGTGGACCAGCCCGAGTTGCGCCGCCGGAGTCTGATGGAGAGAGCCGGGGTCGTCACCGTGCTCGACGACCTCGCCGGGGCGGACCAGTGCGAGCCGCTGTCCAGCCCGGTGGCGGTCGCCCCTGAGGCACTCGCGTACGTGATCTTCACCTCCGGCTCCACGGGTGAGCCGAAGGGGGTGGAAATCTCCCACCGCAGTGCGGTCAACACGGTCGACGACATCGTGGAGCGTTATGGGGTCGGCCCCGCTGACCGGGTCCTGGCCGTCTCGGCACTGGACTTCGACCTGTCCGTGTTCGATGTCTTCGGGCTGCTCGGCGCCGGAGGCGCGCTGGTGCTGATCGGTGAGGACGATCGCCGCGACGCGCAACGCTGGGTGGAACTGGTGCGCCGGCACAGGGTGACGGTGTGGAACACCGTGCCCGCGTTGCTGGAGATGCTGGTGACCGTGGCGGAGATGGACCGCTCGCTGCCCGGCTCACTCCGGCTGGCCATGGTGTCGGGAGATTGGGTCGGCCTGGACCTGCCCGGCCGGCTCCGTTCGCTGGTGCCGGGCTGCGACTTCGTCGCGCTGGGAGGAGCGACCGAGGCGTCGATCTGGTCGAACGCCTTCGAGGTGACGTACGTGGACCCGGAATGGTCGTCGATTCCGTACGGCTATCCGCTGCGCAACCAGCGGTTCCGCGTGATGGACCAGGAGGATCGTGACTGCCCGGACTGGGTGCCCGGTGAGTTGTGGATCGGCGGAATCGGCGTCGCCGCCGGATACCGGGGCGACGAGGGGCGGACGGCGGACAAGTTCGTCGAGGACGACGCGGGGCGCTGGTACCGGACCGGTGATCTGGGCCGGTACTGGCCTGACGGCACGCTGGAGTTCCTTGGCCGCAGGGACACACAGGTCAAGGTGCGCGGGCACCGGATCGAACTCGGGGAGATCGAGGCCGCCCTGGCGGCGCACCCGGCAGTGGCGCAGGCCGTGTGCGTCGCTCCGGGAGAACGGAACCGCAGGCGTCTGGTCGCGTTCGTGCAAGGGAGCGGTGGCCTCGACGGTTTGGCGGAGTTCCTTGCCGAGCGACTGCCCACGCATGCCATACCCGCGCAGATCATCTCGGTCGCCTCTTTCCCCCTGACGGCCAACGGCAAGGTGGACAGGGCGGCGCTGACCAGCAGGGCCGACCGTGCCCCGGAACGCGGTTTCGAGGCGCCGGTCGGGGTGGTGGAGGAGACGGTGGCGGGGATCTGGGGTGATCTGCTGGGAGTGTCGCGGGTGGGTCGTCATGATGGGTTCTTCGCCTTGGGTGGGGACAGTTTGCTGGCGACGCGGCTGGTGGATCGGTTGCGGCGGGCGGGGTTGGGCGGTGCGGAGCTGGCCGCGTTGTTCGTGTCGCCGGGGCTGGCGGATTTCGCCGCGACGTTGGAGTGGGGTGAGGCGTCGCCGGCGAAGTCGGTCGTGGCTGATCGTGAGGGCCGGTTCGAGTCGTTCGGGTTGACGGAGGTGCAGCAGGCGTACTGGCTGGGGCGGCAGTCGGATTTCGTGCTGGGTGGGGTCGGCGCGCAGTTCTATGTGGAGTACGAGCATGCGGAGGGGGATCTGGGCCGGTTGGAGGAGGCCTGGAATCGGCTGGTGGTCCGGCATGACATGCTGCGGGCGGTCGTCGAGGAGGACGGTACGCAGCGGGTGCTGCCGCGGGTGCCGCGCTATCGGTTCGCGGTCGTGGACGGTGACGCGCGGGTGGTGGAGCGGGTCCGGGAGGAGATGTCGCGGCGGCTGCTGGATCCGGGGTCGTGGCCGTTGTTCGACATCCGTGCTGTGCGGTGCGGCGGGTCGGTTCGGCTGTGTGTGACGTTGGACAACCTGGTGGTGGACGGGCTGTCCATGTTGATCATTTTCGCTGAGTGGGAGCGCCTGACCGCCGATCCGGACGTCGAGCTTCCTGCGATCGGCATCACCTTCCGCGATTACGTGCTCCAGGCACAACCCGACGAGAGCCGGCTCGCCGCGGCCGAGGCGTATTGGCTGAGGCGGGCCGCCGAGTTGCCGCCCGGTCCGCGGCTGCCGGTCCTGAAGGACCCCGGCCAGGTCGAGATCCCCCGCTTCCACCGCCGAGAGAGCAAGATCGACGGGGCGGCCTGGCACGCCCTCACCGAGCAGGCGAGGCTCAACGGGCTCACACCGTCGGTGCTGCTGCTCGCTTGTTTCGCCGAGGTGCTCTCGGCCTGGAGCGGGCAGCCGGACCTGACCGTCAACCTCACCCTGTTCGACCGGCGCGACGTCCACCCCGACATCGGCCACGTCGTCGGCGACTTCACCTCGCTGCTGCTGGTGGCCTACCGCCGGCGGCCGGAGGAGAGCTGGCTGGAACGGGTGCGCCGCCTCCAGGAGCAGGTCTGGCGCGACCTCGACCACCAGGAGATCTCGGGCGTGCGCGTGCTGCGCGAGATGGCCCGCCAGAACGCCGGGCTCACGCAGGCGGTTCCGGTGGTCTTCACCAGCATGCTCGGCATCGACGACGCCCTGGCCCGCACGGTCCGGTGGCCCGACCACACCCGATCCCAGACCCCTCAGGTCTGGCTCGACCACCAAGCCGTCGAGCTACCGGACGGCGTGTTGCTGAGCTGGGACAGCGTCGACGAACTGTTCCCCAGCGGCCTGGTGGACACCGCGTTCACCGCCTACCTGGAGCTGGTGGAACGGCTGACCAGGGCGGACTGGACGCGGCCGATCGATCCATCGATGCCCGGCGCGCTCGAACCCATGGCTGAGCCCGCTCCGGTCGACGCGGACGTAAGGACCGCGCACGACGTGGGGCCCGACGGCCCGCCGCAAGGTGAGGTGGAGCAAAGTCTGGCCGTGCTGTGGGGCGAGCTGCTCGGCCGCGCCCCCGAGAGCCGGACCGACAACTTCTTCGTGCTGGGTGGCGATTCGCTGGGCGGCACCCGGATGCTCCAGCGAGCCGCCCAGAAGTTCGGGGTCGATCTCTCGCTGCGTGCGTTCTTCGCCGCTCCCGTGCTCGCCGTCCTCGCCCGCGACATCGACGAGCAGCTCATCGCATCGGACGCTCTGGAGGACGGAACGCTATGACAGTCAGTGACCTGGTCACCGAGCTGGGCCAGCTCGGTGTCCGGCTGTGGGCCGAGGACGGCCGGCTTCGTTATCGGGCACCGCGCGGGGTCCTCACCGAAGAGCGCAAGGCCCGGCTCATCGCGTGTAAGGCCGAGTTACTGGCCTACCTCCAGGCGGACACGGCCACGCTGGTCACCGACCCCGCGGCCCGGTACGAGCCGTTTCCTCTGACCCAGATGCAGTCGGCCTACCTGCTCGGACGGCACCAGACGTTCGAGTACGGCGGTGTCGCCTGTACCGGATATCTCGAGATCGCCTACGAGGGGGTCGCGCCTGAGCACCTCGAACGTGCCTGGAACGAGCTCGTCCGGCGCCACGACATGCTGCGCGCGGTCGTGGACGGCGAAGGACACCAGAGGATCCTCCCGTCCGTCGACGACTACGCGATTCCGGTCACCGACCTGAGCGGGGCGCCCGATGCCCGGGCCGAGGACCATGTCGCCGCCATCCGACGAGAGCTGCATGACAGCGTCGGCGACACTGGCACCTGGCCGCTGTTCGCCCTGCACACCACGGTGACCGATCGCGTCACCGTGCTGCACCTGCTGATCGAGCTCCTGGTCGTCGACTCCGCGAGCCTGCAGCTTCTCCTCGCGGAGCTGGATCAGCTCCTGCTCGGCGAGAAGCCGCCACGAGCACCGGCGGCCACGTTCCGCGACTACGTCATGGCGGAGCGGTCGCTGCGCGACGGCCCCTCTTTCCACCGGGACCGGGCTTACTGGCTCGACCGGATCGACGACCTGCCTCCGGCGCCCGAGTTGCCGATGCTGGGCGACCTGCTTCCGCGTTCAGAACCATGGCAGGAGGTCGGCCCGGCCCGGTTCCGCCGCCTGAGCCGGCAACTGTTCCAGGACGAATGGACAGGCCTGCGCGAACGTGCGCGGCGGCACGGCGTCACCGAGTCGGGGACCCTGCTCGCCGCCTACGCGGAGACCATCGGCCGGTGGGCCCGCAATCGCCGGTTCACCCTGAACCTGCCGATCTTCAACCGTCTTCCGCTGCACGAACGGATCGAGTCCGTCGTCGGCGACTTCACCACCGTGAGCCTGCTCGCCGTCGACCTGGACGCGGGGCCGTCCTTCGCCGAACGTGCCAAGGCCCTCACCTCCCGGCTCTTCGACGACCTCGACCATCGCCTCTTCACCGGGCTGGACGTGCTGGCCGAGCTGACCAGGCGGCGGGGCCGACCGGCATTGATGCCCGTCGTGTTCACCAGCACCCTGGGTTCAGGCGCCTCTCCGGAACGGGAGCCGATGGGCCGGTTCCTGAACGGCCTGACGCAGACGCCGCAGGTGTGGATCGACTGCCAGGTCGTGCAGCAGGGCGGCCCGCCGCTGCTCGTCTGGGATGTCCGGTGGGACGTGCTGCCGGAAGGGCTCGCCGAAGACGCGTTCGAGGCGTTCACCACCCTGGTCGCCGCACTCGCCACCACGGAGCAGGCATGGGAGGACGGTGACCCCGTGCGGTTGCCGCCCGGCCAGCGCGTGCGCAGGACCGAGGCGAACGACGCCTCCGCGCCCTTGCCCGACCACCTTCTGCATGAGCCGATCCTGAACCATGCCCGGGACACGCCGGACCGTACGGCTGTCGCCGACGCGCGGACGACGCTCAGTTACGGGGAGCTGTACGCGAGGGCGGCCGCCATCGCCTCCCGGCTGCGGGCCGCCGGATGCGAACCCGGCGACAGGGTCGCAGTGGTCATGAGCAAGGGCGTGGAGCAGGTGGCCGGGGTGTTGGGCGCGCTGCTCGTCGGCGGCGTTTACCTGCCGCTCGACCACGGGCAGCCGCGAGCGCGCCGCGACCGGATCCTCGCCGACGGAGGGGTCCGGTTCGCGCTGACCCAGTCGTGGAGCGAGGCGGGCGATCAGCTGCCGGCCGAGATGAGCACCATCGCCGTCGACGCGATCGGCCTGGACGACGCATCACCCGAGCTTCCCGCCCGCCTGGCCTCGCCGGACGACCCGGCCTATGTGATCTACACGTCCGGGTCGACCGGCGCGCCCAAGGGCGTCGTGATCAGCCATCGGGCAGCGGCCAACACCATCGCGGACATCAACGCCCGATTCGCCGTCGCGCCGCAGGACCGCGTGCTCAGCATCGTGAACCTCGGCTTCGACCTGTCCGTCTACGACATCTTCGGCGTCCTCGCCGCGGGTGGCACGGTCGTCATTCCGGACGCTGACCGGCGCGCCGACCCCTCGCACTGGGCGGATCTCATCGATATGCACGGCGTCACGCTGTGGAACTCGGTGCCGTCCCAGCTGCGCATGTTCCAGGAGTATCTGGCCGACGCAGGGGGGCGCGCCGCCACGTTGCGGCTGGCGATGCTGTCGGGAGACTGGATTCCGGTGAGTCTGCCCAGCCGGGTCTGGGAACATCTGCCCGGCCTGCGCATCGTGGCGCTCGGCGGCGCCACGGAGGCGTCCATCTGGTCGATCGTCTACCCGATCGACGAGGTCAGGCCCGGCTGGCGAAGCATCCCGTACGGCAGGCCGCTGGCCAATCAGACGTTCCACGTCCTCGACGACGCCCTGCGTGACCGCCCGGACTGGGTGGCCGGTGAGCTCTACATCGGCGGCGCCGGCCTGGCGCAGGGGTATCTCGGAGATCCGGAGAAGACCGCGTCGCGCTTCATCACCCATCCGGTCACCGGCGACCGGCTCTATCGCACCGGTGATCTCGGACGTTACCTGCCGGATGGCGTGATCGAATTCCTGGGGCGGGAGGACACCCAGGTCAAGGTGCGGGGACATCGGGTGGAACTCGGGGAGATCGAGGCGGTGCTGCGGTCCCATCCGGCCCTCGCCGACGCGGCCGTGCTCGCCGTGGGCGACGGCGACGCCAGAAGGCTCGCCGCCTTCGCCGAGCTCGGGCCCGCCGACGTGCTCGATCAGGCGGCCGGAAGCACTGAGGAGTTCACAGTCGTCATCGACGCGGCAGCCACGGCATGGCGAACGGTCGAGGAGGCGTTGGACGCCGAGGCGTTCACCGTCCTCATGCAAGAGACCGACACGGCCGCGGTTCAGGCCATGGCAGCGCAGCTGCGCGCGAGCGGGCTCTTCGCCACGCCCGGAGCCGGGCACACGGCAGCTGAGATCGCCGACGCCACCGGAGTCGCGGACCGGCACCGGAGACTCCTGCGGCGCTGGCTCGACGCCCTGGTCGCCGCGGAGGCCGTGAGATTCGACGAGGAGGCGGGCACGTTCCACGACCTCGTCCCCGCCGACCAGGGATCGGTGGCGATGGCCTGGGATCGGGTGAGCGAGCTGGAGGAGCGCGTCGGTTACGGGGATGGCCTCATGCGGTTGATCCGCACCTGTGGAGACCGCCTCGGCGACCTGCTCCGCGGGGACTTCGACGTGCGCGAGGCCCTTTTCCCTGACGGCGAGTTCGGCGCCGCCAGGGCGGTCTACCGCGAGAACCTGGTCGCGCGGGGGATCAACGGCATCGTCGCGGCGGCCCTCCGGCGGATCGCCGAACGGCACGGTCGGCGATCCGCCGGTGCGGGCCCTCTGCGGATCCTGGAGGTGGGCGCCGGCATAGCCGGGACGACGGCGGACGTGGTGCCGGCTGTGGCCGATCTCGCACCCGACTACCTGTTCACTGACATCTCGGAGTTCTTCCTGAGCGAGGCGCGCGGGACGTTCGGCGAGCATCCCTGGATGCGGTACGGACTTTTCGACGTCAACGCCGACTTCCGGGCCCAGGGCTATTCGTCCAACAGCGCGGACGTCATTCTCTGCGCCAACGTGCTGCACAACGCCCTGAACGCGGCGGAGGTGCTGGCACGGCTGCGGGAGATGCTCGCCCCCGGCGGCTGGCTGGTGTTCATCGAGCCGACCCGGCCGCACAACTATCCGCAGCTCGTGTCGATGGAGTTCGAGTTCACGGGCGAGGGCTTCACCGATGACCGCGTCCGCACGGGGCGGGCGTTCTTCACACGGGACCAGTGGCTGGACCTTCTGGCTGAGACGGGGGCAGAGGATCTGATCTGCCTCCCTCCGGAGGACAGCGCGCTGGGCCTGGCGGGGCAGGGCGCCTTTCTCGCCCGGTTCGACGCAGGCCGTGCTTATACGACGGCGGAGCAGGTCACGGCGCACCTCACGGCCCAGGTGCCGGAGTACATGGTGCCGGCGACGGTGCAGCTGGTGAACGCCCTGCCACGCTCGGCGAACGGAAAGCTCGACAGATCCGCGCTCGCGAGCCTGCTCCCCGCGAGCCAAGGGGACCAGGTGATCGACACCGGCCAGACGCTCGCCGACGACCTGGAGCGGGGTATCGCCGAGCTGTGGGGTGAGCTGCTCGGCGTCCAGCATGTCGGCCGCGAACAGGACTTCTACTCCCTCGGCGGCGATTCACTCCTGCTGTCACGCATGGTCGGACGCCTCCGCGAACAGGTGCCCGAGGCCGCAGGAGTGGAGTGGGCACTGCTGACCCGCCGGATGCTGCATGACCCCACGGTCCGGGGTCTCGCCGGCTACCTGCGCTCGTCCGGTGGCGCCGGTGCGGTGGCCGAGAAGCGGGAATGCCCCGTCGTCGTGCTGAGCGAGAGCGCCGGATCCGGCGAGCCTCTGTGCGTCTTCGTGCACGCGGGAACCGGCACGCTCCAGCCGTACCAGCCGCTGCTGGCGAGGCTGCGAGCCGTCGGCCGCGATGGGCTGCTCGGATTGGAGATCACCGATTTCGATCGCTACCTCGCGCTGCCTCCCGAGGCGGTGATCGACCGGCTGGCCGCCGACTACACGCGCGAACTGCTGGGTCACGGCTCCACCTTCACCGTGGTCGGATACTGCCTCGGTGGGCTGCTCGCGACCGAGGTGGCCCGCACGCTCATCGAGGCGGGTGCCACCGTCGAGGGGCTGATGGTGATCAGCTCATACCAGCCACCGGCGGTGGACGACGAGTTGATGGTGGAGTACCTGTTCGCCCAATCGATGGGCGCCGACCTCGAAGCCCTCGGGCTGCCGCATGACGCCGAGGTGATCGGCCGGGCGGTGCGCGAGATCCTGGCGACGACGCCGGAGCGACTCCCGGACGGCTGCCTCACCTCCCTGAACGGTGAGCACGCCGCGGTGGGCTCGTCGTTCAGGGCTTTCGCCCGAGACGACCGGCCGCGGCGGCTCGCCGCGATCCACCGGGTCGCCACCCCCGAGGGCGCCTACAACTCCGGGAGCTATACCCTCGCGGAGTTCGCCCGCCTCTTCGAGGTCTTCCGGCAGAGCATGCTCGCCGTCAGCCGCCATCGCGCCGACCCCTACGCCGGACCGATGACGCTGCTGCGCAACAGCGGCTCGTCGACCCTGCTGCCCGGTTCGAGGGCCGATGTAGGCCGCTTCTGGGAGCGAATCGGTATGGGCGGCATCTCCGTGCACGACCTCCCCGGCGATCACTTCGGCTGCATGTCCGCGTCGAACGCGCCTGAGCTCGCCCACCTGCTCGCGAGGGCCGGGCGATGACCCGGCGCCCGAAAGTCATCGTGTGCGGCACGGGGTTCGGCCGCATTCACCTGCGGGCCGTGCAGAGCTCGCCGGACGTGGAGCTCGCGGGGGTGCTGGCGCGGGGCAGCGACCAGTCCCGGCGTATCGCCTCGGAGCACGGCGTCACCTGTTTCACCGACGTCGACGATCTCCCCGGAGACGTGGACATCGCCTGCGTGGTCGTTACAGGCGGGACCGGCGGCGGCGACGGCACCGAGCTGGCCCTGCGGCTGCTGGCCCGCGGGATCCACGTCATGCAGGAACTTCCCTTGCACCGCCACGAACTGGAGTCGTGCCTGCGGGCGGCCCGTGAGCACGGGGTGCACTACCGGGTGAACGCCTTCCACCCGCACCTCGCGCCCGTCCGCCGTTTCCTGGACGCCGCAGAGGTGGCCCGGCGGCGTCAGCGACCGCTCTTCGTCGACGCGGCCTGCGCGATCCAGGTGCTCCCCTCGCTGTTGGACATCGTCGGGCGCGCGGTGGGCGGGCTGCGGCCATGGCGCTTCGCCGACCCCGACACCGTCCCACCGGAGCTGGCGGCGCTCGCGGGAACGCCCGCTCCTTACACCACCGTCCACGGGGTGATCGGCGAAGTGCCCGTGACGCTCCGCGTGCAGAACCAGATAAACCCCTCCGACCTCGACAACCATGCGCTGCTGCTGCACCGGGTCAGTGTGGGCTTCGAAGGCGGTGTGCTCTCTCTGGCCGACACCCACGGGCCCGTGCTGTGGAGCCCGCGCCTGCACGGTGAACGCGACGCCACCGGACGCCTGGTCCTCAGCGGCCCGGAGACCGGTCGCCTCGGTGTGTCCAGTACGCAGCGCCTCGACGGTGCCATGGCGCCCGGGGCACAGGACCCGACCTTTCTCGAGATCTTCGATCGGGTCTGGCCGGACGCCGTGGTGCACGCCCTGCGAGAGTTCCAGCAGGACATCGCCGGCTCGGCGGATGCCCCCCAGCCGGCGAAGTGGTCGCAGTGGGCGCTCAGCCTCACCGCACAGTGGCAGGACCTGTCGGCCCGGCTCGGGCCGCCGGAGCCGATCCACCCGCCGGAGCCCCAACCGCTGCCGCTGCCGGAACTGCTCGCCGAACTGCAGGAGGAGGGACGGTGAGGAGGATGACGGAGCCTGCGGGCCGGTGGCTGCGCTGTTACCAGCCGCGCCAGGCAGTGGGCTGCCGGCTGATCTGCCTGCCGCACGCCGGCGGCTCGGCGAGCGCCTACCGGGCCTGGCCCGCGTTGGTCGGCGAGCGGATCGAGGTGCACATCGCGCAGTACCCCGGCAGGGAGGACCGATACGCCGAGCCCCATGTCCACGACCTCCCCACGGCAGCGGCCAGGATCGCCGACGAGGTCGCCCCCCTCACCCGGGGCCGGTACGCCCTGTTCGGCCACAGCATGGGCGGGGCCATCGCCTACGAGGTCGCGGTCATGCTGCTCCAGCGTGGCCTGCCGCCACCGGTGCACCTGTTCGTCTCGGGACGGGAGCCCCCCGTCCATCACCGCGACGGCACCGTCCACAGCCTGGACGACGAGGGGATCGCCGCCGAGCTGATCCGGCTGAGCCCGTCCAACAAGGAGCTGCTGGCCGAGCCGGAACTGGCGGCGCTCGTGCTGCCGATCATCCGGAGCGACTACCGGCTCATCGAGTCCTACCGACCGGGCGCGGACGTCGTGCTGCCCGTTCGGATCACCGTGCTGGCCGGCATCGACGACGGGGAACTCAGCCTGGTCGAGGCGCGCGACTGGTCGCGCTACACCGATCGGGAGATGCGCCTGCGCACATTTCCCGGTGACCACTTCTTCCTGAACGAACACCGCAGGGCCGTGACCGGTCTCATCGCCGAGACGCTCAGCCCGATCGCCGACCCCCTGCCCCCGGCCCCATGATTGGCGGACTTCCATGAAAGACACGCTCATTTCCCCGGCCGTCGAGTTCTACGACGTCGTCACCCGCACGCATTCGGAGGGAGGCGACGCGCTGCGCTCGGTCCTGGCCGAGGTCGACCCGTCGGCCGGTGCGATCCTCGACGTCGGCGCGGGAACAGGCAGGACAGTCCAGATCATCGCCGAGGCGGTGCCCGGCGCCCGGATCGTCGCCGTCGAACCCGACCTCGTGATGCGAACCGTCCTCACGCACCGCGTCGTCGCCGACGACGATCTGCGGTCCCGCGTCACCATCCTCGCCGATGACGCACAGGGGATGGCGATCCCGGAGACGCTGTCGGCCGTCGTGCTCTACGGAGTCCTGGGCATGCTCGACCGCGACGAGCGGGCGCGCCTGTGGGACAGGCTGCTGCCCCGTCTCGCTCCCGGCGCCCCGGTCGTCGTCGAGCTGCTTCCCATCGAGAAACCACAGACGCTGCCGCCGATGCCGTACGCGAAAGAACGTATCGGGGAGCATCTCTACGAGGCCACGCTGCGCGGGGAGCCCGGTGAGGACGACCTCATGGTGCTGAACACCACCTGGCGGATCACCGGTGAGGAGGGTGAGGTCCGCACCGTCCATGGAACCAGTCAGTGGCACACCTTCGGCCTCGACGACCTCGCCCGCGAGACCGGACTGACCGCCGAGCGGCTCACGCTCCAGGCGGGTCTCCTGCGGGCGGGCGGATGATCGGTGTGGCCGGCGTGACCGGGACCGTCGGAAGGCGCGCGGTCTCGGTGCTGGCCGGGCTTGGTGCCGGACCGCTCCGGCTGGGCGGTCGTCGCCCCGCCGAGCTGGAGCGGATCGCGGCCACACTCCCGGATGCGAGCGTGCACCGGCTCGATCTCGACGACCCGGAGAGCATGGACCGGTTCTGCTCGGGCTGCCACACCGTGCTCAACTGTGCCGGCCCTTCGTATCTGATCCTCGATGCCCTCGCGCGGGCGGCCCTGCGCGGGGGAGCGGACTACGTCGACGTCTCGGGCGACGAGCCGGTGCACGAACGGCTCTCCGTGCTCGGACTTGCGTCTCGCCGTGCGGTGCTCTCCGCGGGCGTCCTGCCTGGGCTGTCCGGGCTGATCCCCCGCTGGATGGCCGCCGGCTTCGATCGCGTGGACGCGCTGACCACCTACATCGGGGGCCTCGAACGGTGCAGCCCAGGCAGCGCGACCGACATGATCCTCAGCATGCGGGGGGACTCAGGGGACCATTACGGTCAGGCCCTCGCCGGCTGGCGGAACGGCAAGATCGAGGTGGGGGTGCTGCGTCCCGTCACGGACGTTGAACTGCCCTTCTTCCCCGACCGAGTCACCCTGCAGCCGTTCTTCGGCGGTGAGTCGGAACGGCTGGCCTCCGCGATCGGAGCCGCGTCGATGGACTTCTGGAACGTCTTCGCTGGCGACCGGCTGCTCAGCGCCTTCACCGGCATGCGTGGCCGGCCGCCGTGGACAGACGAGGAGATGGAGGCGGCTGTCGCCGAGCTCACCCGCGCGGCCGATCTCGACATGTTCGGGCGCCTGCCGTACTACGCCCTGCTGTTCAGGATGGCGGGCGACGTCGCCGGCCGGCACTCCGTCCGCACCGTGGCGCTGCGGACGGAGGAGGCCTACCGGCTGATCGCCGTGGTCGCCGGCCTGACGACCCACGCGGTGGCCGAAGGCCGGATCCCGCCCGGCGTGCACTACGCGGCCGATGTACTCGATCCCGAGACGGTCATCGATGGGGTACGGCATTCCGGCGCTCTGGCCGCCTTCGAAGTGATCGACGACCTGGACATGGGGGCCGACCTCATGGACGAAGGCGCGCTCTGAAGGTCACCACATCCAACCAAACGAAAGAGACTCATGACCGGCTACTCGACACGCACCATCATGATCGCGGCTGCGGTGGGAGTGGTGTTCGGCCTGCTGCTCATCCCGGCCAATATCTACACCCTCGCGATGACCATGACCTACCCGTTACTCGGGGCGGTGACGTGGGGGCTCTGGGGGATGGCCGCATACGTGGCCGTTGGATTGCTGCGCCGATTCGGCGTGGGGATTCTGGCGAACGTCGTCGCAGGGCTGGTCTCCGGACCGCTTACCGGGTACGGCTGGGCGCTGGCGGCGACAATGCTCTTCTGGGGACTCGTCATCGAACTCCCCTTTCTGATCACCCGATACCGGCGGTTTCCCGTCGCCATCTTCCTGGGAACCGGTGCGTTCATCGGCCTCGCCAACGCCGCGATGGGGTGGGGGCCGCTGGGGCTCGGGCAGATGCGGCCCGTGATCGTCGCCCTTGTGGTCGGCGGCGCGGTGGCGAGTTGCGTCCTGTGCGCCTGGCTGTCGTACCTGTCCGTTGGTCGCCTCGCTGCCGCGGGAATCGGGGTCGGCCCCCGCCGGAGCCGGACGCCATGACCCTGATCGAGGCCGAAGGCGTCGCGGTCCGTTACGACACGTCGGACGGATGGGTGGGAGGCGGGCTGGACCTGGACGTCTCCGTCGGAGAGGTCGTGCTGTTGCTGGGGCCGTCCGGGTGCGGGAAGTCCACCCTCGCCCTCACACTGAACGGGCTCGTCCCGCACAGCGTCCCGGCCGAGTTGCGCGGCAGGGTTCGCGTGGCTGGACGGGACACCGCCCATCATCCGCCCGGACGGCTGTGTGACGTGGTGGGAATGGTGTTCCAGAATCCCGATGCCCAGATCGTCTGCGCGACTCTGCTGGACGAGGTGTGCTTCGGCCTGGAGAACCTGCTGACCCCCCGAGCGGAGATCGAGCCGCGTGCCATGGCCGTCCTCGCCGAGGTCGGGCTGGCTGATACCTCGGAGCTGGCGCTGCGGGATCCGACGCGGTTGTCCGGCGGCGAGCGGCAGAAGCTGGCGCTCGCCTGTGCGCTGGCGACCCGGCCGAACGTCCTGGTGTTTGACGAGCCGACCGCCAACCTCGATCCCAGGAGTACCCGCGACTTCTACCACCTTCTGGGGAGAGTGGCGGAGCACGGGACGAGCGTGATCCTGATCGAGCATGACCTGGACGACGCCGTCGTCATCGCGGACCGGGTCGTCGTCCTCGACGCGGAGGGAAAGGTGCGGCTGAGGGGCACCCCGGCCGAGGTTCTCGCCGGGCGTGCCGACGAACTCGACGCACTCGGGGTGTACGGGCCCACGGCCGTGCAGGCCGCCCGGCGGCTCGGGCTGTACGGCGACGCGCCGCGGGATGCCCCGCTGACCCTGGAGGGCCTTGCCTCGGTCCTGCGTGAGGAACCCGTGACCGATCTCTCACGGGGACAGGTCGATGAGCGGGACGCGCAGTCGTCCCCCACCGAGATCATGGCTACCACCCTGGTGGGAGTGGACGACCTGACCGTCCGGCTGGGCGGCGCGGACGTGCTTCGCCGCGTCTCGCTCTCGGTTGCGCGCGGTGCCTATCTCGCGGTGATCGGGCTGAACGGCGCAGGCAAGAGCACGCTCGCAGGATGCCTGGCGGGCGTGCTACGGCCGCCCCCGGGGCGAGTCCGCATCGACGGGGCAGACATTTCCAGGCTCTCGGCGCGGGAGCTGAGTGATCGCGTGGGATACGTCTTCCAGAACCCCGAGCACCAGTTCGTCACCGGTTCCGTCGCCGAGGAACTCGCCCACGGGCTGTTCGTGCGTGGCCTTCCCGGCGACGAGGTGACCGAGCGGGTCGCCCTGATGCTTGAGCGCTTCGACCTGGCCCGATACAAGGATGTGAACCCGTTCATGCTCTCGCACGGAGAGAAGCGCCGCCTGTCGGTGGCCACGGCGCTGATCTGCGGGCCCGAGCTGCTGGTGCTGGACGAGCCCACGTTCGGCCAGGACCGGGCGCGGGCGGCGGAGCTGCTCTCCCTGCTCGACGCGTTGCACACCGCGGGCACCACCGTGATCATCGTCAGCCACGACCTGCAACTGGTTGCGGAACACGCCACCCACGTCGCGGTGCTGGCCGACGGCGAGCTGCTCGCTCATGCCCCGGTCGAAGGCGTACTCCGCGATGACGCGCTGCTGGAAAGGGCAGGGCTGCTTCCCCCGCCGGTGCGCCGGCTTGCCACCGCGGTGGCCCCCGGCCGGCCCCGGTGGGAGACAGCGTTCCGGCTCACCGACCTCAGTCCGCGGCTGCGATGACGGGACAGTCCATCGCCACCGGCCACGCCTCCCAGACCGCTCCCGACCGGGGAACGGCGGGACATCCGGGCCAACGGCCCCGGCTCCGGATCAACCCGCTGGCCAAGATTGCGATCGTGCTGCCGCCGATGGTGGTGCTGCTGTTCGTCCGGGACGTCTTCACGCCTCTGGTCTTCACCGTGCTCGCCCTGACGGCCGCCGTCGCCGTGACGCGGCCCCGGCCGCTGAGGTTCCTGATCGGCGCCGCCGTCGCAGCCATGGTCTTCACGTGGACCGTCCTCGTGTTCGCGCTGACCACTGCCCCGCAGATCTCCGTTGGAACTCAGGTGGTTCTGGAAGTGGGGCCGCTGACCGTGCACGCCGGCGCGCTCGAGTCGGGCGCGGCGACGGTGCTGCGCGTCACCGGGCTGATCTCGTTGACCGTACTGGGTGGCGCGGGAACCCCGGGGCCGGAGCTCGCCGGTGCGCTGGTCAACCAGCTCAAGATCCCCTACCGGTACGTGTATCCCGCGCTGGTGGCGCTGCGCTTCGTGCCCCGGCTGCGCCGGGACATCGCGATCATCAACGCGGCACACCGGATCCGTGGCGTTCGTGAGCGGCGGGGACCGTTGGGCGCCTTGACCCGCGCGTCCCACATGCTCATCCCCTTGATGGCCGGAACCATTCGGCACGCCGAGAGGATCTCGCTCGCCATGGACGCCCGCGGATTCGGCGCCCATCCGACCCGCGAAGATCGCGTCCCCACCCGCTTCACCTGGCTCGACGCCCTCGTGATGACGCTCGGTATGGTCGCGGTGGCGGGGCTCTTCTGGTTGAGTGCCGTGCTGGGGCACCTCGAGCTGGTGGGGACCGTGTATCCGTCCGCAGTGCCAGGAAATCGGGGGTGATACGCCCATTGGTGCAGCTTGGTCTGCGTCCGGCGTAACCCGCAGCCAAGCCCCATCGAGGTCATCAGCGCCGGTACCGATGTGCGGCATATGTACCATTGCGCGAGAAATTGATAATGGTTTCCATATTCGCTAGCATGTCAGCCGTTTGGCGGGATCCGCCGAGCGCGACCATGACGTATACGGAGAGGGCGGGCGGATGCAGGTTCCGTGGACGGCGCCTCGCCGCCTGCGGAGGGTTCGCGAGACGGCCGATCTTCCCGTGGCCGTACGGCTGCTGCTGGTCAACCAGTTCGGCGTCAACGTGGGCTTCTACCTGCTGGTGCCCTACCTGGCCACACATCTGACCGGAGACCTGCGCATGTCGGTCGCCGCCACGGCGATCGTCCTGGGCGTCAGGAACCTGGCCCAGCAGGGGCTGTTCATCATCGGCGGGACGGCGGCCGACCGGCTGGGAGCACGTCGTGTGATCATCGCGGGCTGCGGGCTCCGCGCCGCCGGTTTCGGGTTGTTCGCTTTCGGCGACGGCCTCGCGGTGCTGGTGGCGGCGGCGGTGCTCAGCGGGTTGGCGGGTGCGCTGTTCAATCCCGCAGTGCGGGCCTACATCGCGGTGGAGGCTCCCGACCGGGCTCGCGCGTTCGCGCTGTTCAACGTGTTCGCGCAGGCGGGCGCGCTGTGCGGTCCTGTGCTGGGCGCGGTGCTGCTGCTCGCCGACTTCCGCGTCGTCGCGGTGACCGCCGCGCTGATCTTCCTGGTGCTCACCGTCGCGCAGGCGCTGGTGCTGCCCGCGCGCGACGTCCCGCCGAGCGGCACCTCCCTGCTCGGCGACTGGCGGGCGTGCCTGGCCGACCGCCGTTTCCTGGGCTTCGCCCTCGCACTCAGCGGGATGTACGCGTTGCAGAACCAGCTCTACCTGGTGCTCCCTCTGGAGGCCGAGCGCACCACCGGCAGGCCAGAGGCGGTGGCGGCGGTGTTCGTGATCTCCACCGTGGTCACGCTGGTCCTGCAGGTGCCCATTACCCGGTTCCTGGACCGGCGCAGAGGAGGGGCGATCGCGGGCGGCATGGCGGTGATGGGGCTCGGTTTCCTGGCGCCGGCGCTGCTGCCGGGTCCCGTGCCGGTGCTGGTGGCCGTGCTCGCGCTGGCCGTGGGCGTGATGATGGCCCAGCCGTTCGTGTACGACGTGGTCGGCTCCTCCGGTGGGCCGAGCCGGTCGGGGACGTACTTCGGGATGTTCTACATGGTCTCCGGGGTCGTCGCCGCCGTGAGCACCGTCGTGATCGGCTGGGCCGGGCCGCGCGGGCCGCTGGTGTGCGCGGCCATCGGCCTGACGTGCGCGGCCGGCGCCGCGGCACACGCCCGCCGCCGCGCGCCGGAGCCTTCGTGACCTCCTCCGCCCCGCATGTCCCGACTCCTCTTGTCCCCGCGCCGCGGGCCACTGCCGGTCCTTGACGTACGTCATCACTGAAAGTGAGCAGCACTCATGCACGACCACCTCAGCCGACGCGGTTTCCTTGGAGCCACCGCCGGCGCCGCCCTCCTCGCCGGATGCGGGACGGGCTCGTCGTCCGGCGGCGGCGCGAGGCTGCGCGCTGCGTTCGCGGGCGGCGGCGCCACCGAGGTGCTCGATCCGCACCGGGCCAACCTGTTCGTGGAGGCCGCCCGGTCGAAGGCCATGTTCGACAAGCTCGCCGACCTGGGGGACGACGTCGCCCCGCGGCCGCGGCTGGCCGAGAGCTGGGAGCCGAGCGACGACCTGCGCAGATGGCGGATCACGCTGCGGCAGGCGAGCTTCCACGGCGGCGAGCCCGTGCGGGCGCAGGACGTACTGGCCAGCTACGCGCGCATCCTCGACCCGACGGCCACCTTCCGCGCGAAGTCCAGCTTGGCCCTGATCGACCTGGGCGCCAGCAGGGCGGTGGACGACCGCACCGTGGAGTTCGTGCTCAAACGGCCGTTCGCCGAGTTCCCCAACGTCATGGCCGCGTTCGGGGCGTACATCATCCCGGAAGGGCTGCGCGACTTCTCCCAGCCGGTCGGCTCGGGGCCGTTCCGGTTCAAGTCGTGGACACCCGGCCGGTCGGTGGTGCTCGCCCGCAACCCCGGCTACTGGGAAGGAGCCCCGCAGATTGAGGAGCTGGAGTTCCTGATCGCCAACGAGGAGTCCGCCCGGATCAACGCGCTGCTGAGCGGGCAGGTGGAGTACGCCCACGACCTGACGTCGGCCACCGCGCGCCAGCACGGCTCCCGCGCCCGGTTCGTGCACTCGCCCAACAGCAACACCCAGGCGTTCGCGATGAAGGTCGACCGGCCGCCGTTCGACGACCGTGACCTGCGGGAGGCGATGTTCCTGCTCGCCGACCGCACGCAACTGGTGAACACGACGATGCAGGGCGCCGGGCAGATCGGCAACGACCTGTTCGGCAAGGACTACCTGCACTACGCGGCCGACATCCCGCAGCGCGAGCCGGACCTCGACCGCGCCAGGGCGCTGATCAGGAAGGCCGGGGCCGAGGGGACGGTCATCGAGCTGACGACGTCCCAGGCGTCGGCCGGTTTCGTGGAGGCCGCCACCGTGTTCGCCGACCAGATCCGCGCCGCAGGGCTGGAGGTGAGGCTCATCACCGGGAACAAGGACACCTACTGGTCCGACATCCTCACCAAGGGCACACTGGTCAGCTTCCGGTCGGGCGCCATGCCGATCGAGACGCACATCTCCCAGCGCCTGCTGTCGAACTCGACCACCAACGCCACGAGGTGGGCCCGCCCCGAGTTCGACGCCCTCTACGACAAGGCCGTCTCCTCGCCCCGCGAGGAGGACCGCGAGGACGCCTTCCACGAGATGCAGCGCATCCTGCACGCCGAAGGCGGGCTGCTGATCTGGGGATTCTCCGACGGGATCGTCGCGACCGCCGAGAACGTGACCGGCGTGCGCGGCGCCCCCTTCAACACGCTCGACTGGGCGCGCTTCGACAAGGTCCGCCTGGCATGAGCCTGCCCCGTTACGCCGTACGACGACTGCCCCTGGCAGGCGCGCAGGTGGCGGCGGTCACGACGCTGATCTTCCTGCTGGTGGAGCTGCTGCCAGGGGACGCCGCGGTGATCCTGGCGGGTGACGCGCCCGACCCCGCCCGGGTCGAGCAGATCCGCGCCGAGCTCGGTCTGGACCGTCCTCTGCCCGAGCGGTTCGCCGAATGGGCGGCGGGGCTCGCGCGACTGGATCTGGGCAGCTCGATCGTGTCCGGGCTGCCGGTGTCGCAGATCGTCCTGGGTGCGCTGGAGCCCACGCTGCTGCTGGCCGGGCTCACGCTGGCGCTGCTGATGCCGCTGGCGGTGGTGGCCGGCGTGAGCGCGGCGATCCGGGAGGGCGGCCTGCTGGACCGGGCGCTGACCTCCACCGGCGTCGCCCTGTACTCGGTGCCCGAATTCGCCCTGGCCATGGTGTTGATCGCCGTGTTCAGCGCCTATCTGGGCTGGCTACCCGCGACGGCGATCGACGGGCTCGGACCGGCGGTTCTCGTGCTGCCGCTGCTCGTGCTGCTGGCCCGGCCGCTGTCGTCGACCGGCCGGCTGGTCCGCGCCGGAATGATCGACGCGCTGCGCGCCGGCTACACCCGCCACGCGCTCCGGCTGGGCGTCTCGACGCGACGCGCCCGGTACGCGCACGCCCTGCCCAACGCGCTGGCGCCGGCGGTTCAGCAGCTGGCACGCACCGTCGACTGGCTGCTGGGCGGGGTCATCGTCGTCGAGGCGGCCTTCGTGATCCCGGGACTGGGCACCGTGCTGGTCGACGCGGTCGCCGACCGCGACCTGCCCGTCATCCAGGGGCTGGCGGTGCTGTTCGCCACCACCACCGTCCTGGTCAACCTGGCCGCCGACCTGGTGGCGTTCCGACTGGTGCCCCGCGCATGAGGCGGCTGACGATCTCGATCCCGTTGCTGCTGGTGGCGGTTCCGCTCGTGCTGGCCGTGGCGGGCCCGTGGCTGGCGCCCGACGCGGCGGGAAACGGGCCGGCGTTCGCCCAGGACGGCCCGCTGGGCACCGACTTCGCGGGGCGGGACGTCTGGCGGCAGGTGCTGCTCGGCGGCCAGAACCTCATGCTGGTCGCGCTGACCGCGACCGGGGGCGCCTACCTGCTGGGGGTGCCGTGGGGGCTGGCCGCCGCGACCGCCCGGCGACGTGCCGTCGACGAGCTGCTGATGCGCCCGCTGGACCTGCTGCTGGCCATCCCGTCGCTGCTCCTGCTGATCCTGCTGGCCAGCACCGGGTCCGGCTCGGTCCTGGTGTGGGCGCTGATGCTCGTCCACCTGCCCGACGTCGCCCGCGTGACGCGGGCCGCGGCGCTGGAGTCCGCCAGCGGTACGGCGATCGAGGCGATGCGGCTGCAGGGGGAGGGCCGGTGGCGTACCGGCGTGCTGTTCGTCGGCCGATCGGCGCTGCGCACTCTGGTCACCGACCTCGGCACCCGCCTGACCGGCACCCTCTACCTGGTGGCCGCCGCCGCGTTCCTGGGCATCGGGGTTTCGCCCGACGCCGCCGACTGGGCTGTGATGATCGACCGCAACCGCTCGGGCCTGTTCCTCAATCCCTGGTCAGTGCTCGCCCCCGTGACGCTGATCGTCATGCTCACCGTCGGGCTGAACCTGACCTTCGACCGCGCGCTGGACGGCAGGCGGAAAGTCGCGGCGCCACCGGCCCAGGAGGCGGTGAAGTGATGATCGAGGTGTCGGACCTGCGGGTCCGCTCGTCCACCCGGACGCTCGTGGACGGGGTGAGCTTCACCGCTCCAGAAGGCGGCGTGCTGGCTCTGGTGGGAGCGTCGGGAAGCGGCAAGACCACCACGGGATTGGCCCTGCTTGGCGAGCACCCGCCGGGAACCGAGGTCACCGGGACGATCCGGGTCGCGGGAGCATGGCCCGCGCCGCCCGGCACCGTCGGCTACATCCCGCAGCACCCCTCGTCCGTGCTCAATCCCGTGCGCAGGATCGGCTCGGCGCTCGGGGAGGTGGCGCGGCTGCACGGCACGGCCGTGCCCGACGCGCTGGAGGCCGCGCGGCTTCCCGCAGACCGGGCCTTCCTGCGCCGTTTCCCGCACCAGCTGTCCGGCGGGCAGCAGCAGCGGCTCGTCCTCGCACAGGCCCTGCTCGCCGCCCCCAAGGTGATCGTGGCAGACGAGCCAACCACGGGGCAGGACGCCATCACCCGCGGCGAGCTGGTCACCACGCTGGGCGGCATCGGGGTGACGCTGGTCCTGCTCAGCCACGACCTCGATGTCGTCCGCGCGCTGGCCGACGACATCGTCGTGCTGCGCGACGGCAGGGTCGTCGAATCCGGTCCCGTCCTCCTGGACGCACCGCGCAGCGACTACGCCAGGGCCCTGGTGGCCGCCCAGCCCGATCCCCGGGCCGCCGTGGCGGCCCGGGCCCTCCCGGAGACACCCCGGCTGGAGGTCCGTGCGCTGACCGCCGGGCATCGAGGTCGTCCCACCGTGCACCAGGTCACCCTCGACGTGGCCGCGGGTGAACGGCTGGGAATCGTCGGCAGATCGGGCAGCGGCAAGACGACCCTGGCGCGTTGCGTCTCCGGCCTCCACTCCTGGACGGGCGGCGACGTGATCCTCGACGCCGCCCCGCTGCCGCCGCAACCCCGGCGGCGCACCCGGGCCCACCGCGCCCTGGTGCAGTACGTCTTCCAGGACGCGCGCGCCTCGTTCGACTCGTGGCGCCCTGTCGGCGAGCAGGTCGCGCGCACCGCCGTGCGACTGCGGAACCTGCCGCCCGACCAGGCCAGGACGGAGGCGCTGGAGAACCTGGAACGCATGGGGGTGGGCGAGCAGGTGGCGCGGCACCGCCCGCATCGCCTGTCCGGCGGCGAACTCCAGCGCGCGGCGCTCGCCCGCGCCCTCCTGGCCCGGCCCCAGGTGCTCATCTGCGACGAGATCACCTCGGGGCTCGACACGCTCAACCAGGCCGCCATCCTCGACCTGCTCGCCGGCCTGGACCTCATCCTCATCTTCATCAGCCACGACCTCGGCGTGGTCGCCAGGATCGCCGACCGGGTCGCCGTCATCGACCAGGGCCGGCTCGTCGAGCACGGGCCCGCCGCCCAGATCCTGCGGTCGCCCGGCCACCCGCTGACCAAGGCCCTGCTGGGCGAATCGGCCGGAACAGGAGTCACCCCATGACCTATGACGTACGCCCCGCACGCGCCGAGGACCTCGACGGCGCGCGCAGCGTCATGCTCGACACCTTCTACCACGACCTCGGCTACGGCTACCGGCCCGAATGGCACCGGGACGTCATCGAACTGGAGGAGGTCTACCTGCGGCGGCCGCGCCACGCGCTGTTCGTCGCCGTCCATGACGGGCAGGTGATCGGGACGACCGCGGTACGCGCGCAGGGCCCCCGCCACCC
>NZ_SMLD01000199.1:0-15912 GCF_004352805.1 Nonomuraea mesophila | reverse complement strand
CCGGCCAGCCTCGTCAGCATCTGGCGCCTGGCCAGCCCGAGCATGACGTCCTGCTCGGCCCTGGCCACGGCGTCGTACATGCGCAGCAGGAAACCGCGCATCGTGAACGAGCGCACCTCGGCGGCGGCCTCGCGCTCGGCCAGCAGCTCGGCGATGATCCACTTGCGGCGACGGGCGGCGATCAGGCCGTAGAGGGTCGAATAGCGCATGCGCGCGCTGCGGACGGCGGCCCAGGCGTCGGGCAGCACCGCCAGCAGCAGAAGGGGCAGCAGCACCGGGTGCAGCACGCCGAGCACGCCCGCCGCGGCGGCGATGCCGACGGCGGCCGTGACGACCTCGACGGCCGAGGAGACCACCGAGTCGGCCACGCCGACACCGCGGGCCCTGGCACGCTCCAAGGCGTCGTGGAACTCGGGGTCGTCGAAGGAGACCAGCTCCACCTGGCTGGTCAGGCCGTAGAGCCGTTCCTCGGACAGCCGGACGATCTGCGGGGTGAGCCGCGACTGCGCCCAGCCCGCGCCCGCCTGCATCGTGGTGCGCAGCACCGCCGCGCCGCCGACGAGCGCGAGGCCGGGCAGCGCGGCCACCACCCGGTCGGGGGTGGGACCCTCGCTGAAGAGCGCCGACAACACGCCGGTCGTGGCCAGCAGGCCGAACGCCGTGAAGACGCCTCCGAGCAGGCTCAGCACCATCACGGCCGCCGCGTCGCGCGGGTTGGCCTGCCAGGCCATGCGCATCGCCCGGCCGACGAGGGAGGGCAGGCGCCTGGCGATGGTCAGGAAGCCGATCTCCGCCATCCTGTCGGAGTGGGCCATCCGGCTGGAGACCGCGATCTCGCCGAGTTCGAGGGGCTCATCCTGCATGGGATGAGTGTGACGGCGGCCACCGACAGTTTGCCAGGTCTCCGGTTGACCGGCCGGTTCCTTCGCGCGCCGGTCGTTCGTACGCGCTGGCCATCCTCCATACCACCGCAATAGGGGCAAATTGGGACGTCTCTGGGGCGCGGGCCGCACATACCGTTGCAGAACCCCCACCCCCCGAGGAGGCCCCCATGCCACGATCCCTCCGCCTCGTGCTCTCCATGACCGTCGGCCTCGCGATCCTGCTCGCCGGCTCGCCCGCGCAGGCCACGTCCATGGCCAGGGTGCTCCGGTACGACGCGAGCCGCGCGGCCGAGTTCGCCGGCGCGGTGGACCAGGCGGCACAGATCTGGAACGCGAGCGTGACGAACGTCCGCCTCGTCCGTGGCACACCCGCCGACTTCGTCGTGTACGCCGACAACGGCTGGCCGCGGGCGCTGCCCACCGGACTGGGCCGCGGCAGCATCTGGATGGGCCGGCAGGCGACCAGCCAGGGCTACCACCCGGTCCGCATCGCCGCCCACGAGATGGGCCACATCCTGGGCCTGCCGGACCGGCGCACCGGCCGGTGCTCTGACCTGATGTCGGGGTCCAGCGCGCCGGTGAGCTGCACGAACGCGAACCCGAGCAGCGCCGAGCGGGCCGAGGTCGACCGCAACTTCGCCGGCGCGACGCCGCGGATCGAGTTCGGCAGGCTCCACGTGGACCGCTGACCCCTCCACCCGGCCGCACCGCGAACGCCCGCGTCGAGACGCCGCCGCACGGGAACCCGGCCGTGCCGGGAGGGCAGGCCGCGCCGGAAGCGCCCGGCCTCATGCAAGCGCCCGGCCGTACCGAGAGCGGCCGGGCGGGCGCGTGAGCCGGTGGTCAGGTGCAGGTGTAGGCGGATGGGAGGTCGGTGTCGCCGTTCGGGCGGGTGGCCTGGAAGCCGAACGACGTGGCGGCGGCCGGGGCGAGGGTGCCGTTGTGCGGGGCGTTGCGGGCGGTGACCCGTCGGCCGTCGACGCTCAGCTCGGCGTTCCAGTGCCCCGTGAGCGTGTGGCCGGGCGGCAGGGTGAAGGTGACGTTCCAGCCGTCCATCGGCGTGGCGCCGGTGTTGGTCACGGTGGCCTGGACGACGTACCCGGTGCCCCACTGACTCTGCGTGCCAGGGGTGACGGAGCAGCCGCCGGTACCGCCGCCGTCGGTGGTGGTCACGGTCACGGTGCCCGAGCGCGGCGAACGGTTGCCCGCCGCGTCCTCGGCGTACACGGCGAAGGTGTGGTCCGTGCCCGCCTCCAGGCCGGTGACCGTGGCGGACGCGATGGCGGAGGTGGCCACGGCTGTCTCGCCGGAGGCCTGGACCTGTACGACCTCGTACCGGGTCACGCCCACGTCGTCGTCCGACGCCGCCCACGTCAGCCGCGCCGACGAGGAGGTGACCTCCGAGGCGACCGGCGTGCCGGGCGCGCCGGGCGGGCTGGAGTCGTCCTGTGCCTGCTCGTACGTCAGCCCGAAGCCGTACGGGAACAGCGGCGACTTGCCGTCACCCGCGTTGATCGGCTGCTGGGAGAAGCCGCTCATCCAGGTCATGGGCAGCTTGCCGGTCGGCGGGACGGTGCCGAACAACACGTCGGCCACGCCCTGGCCCTCGGTGCCGGGCAGCCAGGCGGCCACCAGCGCGTCCCAGCCGGGCAGCTGGGCGGCGATGTCGAGCGGGCGGCCCGAGACCAGCACCACGACGACGGGCACGCCGGCGGCGCGCAGGGTGGCGAGGGTGGCCAGGTCGGCGGCGTCGAGGCCGAGACCGCCGGGGCGGTCGCCCTGCCCCTCGGCGTACGGCGTCTCGCCGATCACGGCGACCGCGACGTCGTAGGAGCCGTCGATGCCGCTTCCGTCCCGGCTGTAGGTGACGGTCGTGCCGGAGCCCGCGCTGCTCCTGATGCCGTCCAGGACGGTGGTCCCGGGGGTGATGTCGCCCGAGGAGCCCTGCCAGGAGATCGTCCAGCCGCCGCTCTGGTTGCCGATGTCGTCGGCGCTCTTGCCGGCCACGAAGATCCTGCCGCCGCGGGCGAGGGGCAGGACGTCCCCGCTGTTCTTCAGCAGGACCTGCGACCTGGCCACCGCCGCGCGGGCCAGCGTCCGGTGCGCCGTGCTGCCGACGGTGGCGGTGTAGGAGCGGTCCGTCAGGGGCTGCTCGAACAGGCCAAGCTCGACCTTCTTGGTCAGGATGCGGCGTACCGCGTCGTCGATCCTGGCCTGCGGCACCCGGCCGGCCTGCGTCTCCGAGCGCAGCAGGTCGATGAAGCGCCGCCATTCGGTGGGCGCCATGACCATGTCGACGCCGGCGTTCACGGCCGTGCGCACGTCGAGCGCGGACATGCCGGCGGCGCCGTCGATCTGGTCGACGCCGTTCCAGTCGGAGACGACGAAACCGGTGAAGCCCAGCTCCTCCTTGAGCACGGTGGTGAGCAGATAGTGGTGACCGTGCACCTTGGTACCGTTCCAGCTGCTGAAGGAGACCATCACCGAGCCCGCGCCGCGCTCCACCGCGGCCTCGAACGGCGGCAGGTGGATCGCCCGCAGCTCGGTCTCGGACAGCCGGGTGTCGCCCTGGTCCACGCCGCCTTCGGTGCCGCCGTCGCCGAGGTAGTGCTTGGCGGTGGCCAGCACGGACGCGGGCCCGTCGAGCGCCGCTCCCTGGAACCCGGTGACGATGGCCGCCATGGACGCGGGCAGCTCCGGCGTCTCGCCGAACGACTCGTACGTGCGGCCCCACCGGTCGTCGCGGGCCACGCACAGGCAGGGGGCGAAGTTCCAGTCCACGCCGGTGCCGGCCATCTCCTCGGCCACGGCCCGGCCGATCCGCTCGGCCAGCTCGGGGTCGCGGGTCGCGCCGAGGCCGATGTTGTGCGGGAAGATCGTGGCGCCGGCGACGTTGTTGTGGCCGTGCACGGCGTCCACGCCGTACAGGATGGGGATGCCGAGCGGGGTGGCCAGGGCGGCGTTCTGGTAGCCGTCGTACATGTCCGCCCATGAGGTGGCCGTGTTGGGCGACGGCGCGGACCCGCCGCCCGACAACACCGATCCCAGCCGGTACGCCGTGACGTCGGAGGCGCTCACCGAGCCGCGCTCGGCCTGCGTCATCTGCCCGAGCTTCTCATCCAGCGACATCCGGGACATCAGGTCGTCCACCCGGTCGGCCACGGACAGGGCGGGGTCGCGGTAGGCCTCCGCCGTGGCGGGGCCAGAGGGGGCGACCAGGGCCGCGGCGACGAGCAGCGGCACGGCCGCCCTGATCGCCCACTGCTTGCGCGAGTTGCTCATGGCACGCTGCTCCGGCTCGGCTCGACGTCATGGGAGCGCTCCCACATTTCCACGACGTACTGTAAGCCGCCACACCACCGCACACCCGGCACGCCGGCCGTACCAGCCGTCCCCACGCACTCGCACCTGCGCGAACAGCCCGGCGCCGGCTGAAAGTTTCACCTGTCCGGGGGGCACGGGTTGTGAAACGGGATTGACCAACCTCTTTCCTGACAAGATCGCGCCATGTATGTTCGGAGCGAAGGAAAGTTTCAAGCATGGAGGAACATTGGGCAAGAAGCTTCACATGCTGGCCTTACCGATCGCTGCCGCCGCTCTGGCCGCGCTCGCCACCCCCGCCCAGGCGGCCGACGGATACGACCGGTGCCGTGACGGCTATTACTGCATGTTCTCCGGCCTCGACGGCACGGGCGACCTCATCGAGATCAACGCCGACACCCCCGACCTCGCCGCCCTGGGCATGGCCGACCGCGCCAAGTCTGACTGGAACCGTACGGACTCCTGGATCCACCTGTTCTCCGAGGCCGGCTACGGCGGCTGCTCGGCGGTGACCAGCCCGCGCGACCAGGGCAACTTCTACGTCGACTTCCGCGACTTCTTCGACTCCGTCCGCTTCGACGGCCCGAACGGCCCCTCCTGCCGGACCACCGTCAAGGGCTCCGTCACCGACTCGCACGGCTGATCAGCGTCTGAGCGCCTCCAGGAAACGGTCGGCCTCCGCGGCAAGCCGCGGCAGGTCGGCCGCCGGGTCCTGGGAGCGGGCCAGCAACATCCCGCCCTCGCACAGGGCGCCGAACACGAGCCGGGCCCGGACGGGCAGATCACCGTCCGCCGCCTGCCCGCCCGCGACCGCCACGCGCAGCCCGTCGTACAGGACCCGCAGCAGGTGATCGTGCTCGATCGCCCTGACGGTCTCCCAGCTCAGCACCGACGGCGCGTCCAGCAGCACGATCTGCCGGAACCCCGGGTCGAGGCAGTGCTCAAGGAAGGTACGGCACCCGCGCCGCAGCGCCTCCATCGGCTCGCGCTCCTCGCCCGCCGCCCGTTCCAGCGCGGCGGAGACCTCCTCAAGCTCCCGTACGAACGCGGCGCGGAACAACGCCACCTTGCCGCCGAAGTGGTGGTAGGCGGCGCCCTTGGTGACGCCGGCCGCGGCGGCCACCGCGTCGATCGACGTGGGCGCGTATCCCCGGGCGCCGAACAACCGGCGCGCGGCCCGCACCAGCCTCCCCGTGGTCTCGTCCGAGCGCTCTGCCTGCGTGCGGCCGGCCATCGTTCTCCCCTTGACGTACATACTCGCGGTACGTAACTTCGAGAACTAGTTACGTACTCTCAGTATGGAACATGGAGGCGAGCCGTGTCCGCACCGCAGCACATCGCCGTCTACGGCGCCACCGGTCACACCGGGCGCCTGGTGGCGGCCGAGCTCCACGCCCGCGGCCGCCAGGTCGTCCTGGCCGGGCGCGACGAGGGCGCGCTGAAGGCGCTGTCCGACGAGCTCGGCGGCGCGCCCGTGCACCGGGCCACGCTCGACGACCCCGACGGGTTACGCCGGCTCGCCGAGCAGGCGGCCGTGCTGATCCACTGCGCGGGCCCGTTCACGCACACCGGCGCACCCGTCGCCACGGCCGCGGCCGAGGGCGGGTGCCACTACGTGGACCACGCCCTGGAGCAGCACCACACGAAGTGGATGTTCGACGCCATGTCCGGGCCGGCCCGCCGGGCGGGCATCACCATGGTCACGGCCATGAGCTTCTACGGCGGCCTGGGCGACCTGCTCGCCGGCGCCGTGTCGACCGGCATGACGGACATCGACCGGGTCATCACCGCGTACGCGGTCAGCGGCTGGCGGCTGACCACGGGCGCCAGGAGCACCGCGGAGCTGCTGTTCGCCGACACCCGGCGGATCACCTACACGGACGGCGCCCAGCACGTCGGCTACGTCGAGCCGCGCAACGCCGTCTTCCCGTTCCCCCCGCCGCTGGGCCCGCGCACGATGATCGCGCCCGTCCCGTTCTCCGAGGTGCTGACCGTGCCCAGGCACGTGCCGGCGCGGCAGGTCGAGGCGCAGCTCACGGCGCACACGTTCCAGGAGGAGCAGGTGTTCACCAGCGAGCACGCCGACGCCGCCGCCAGGGCGGGCTCCGACTTCACCGTGGCCACACAGGTGATCACCGCGGAGGGGGGCCGCGCCGGGCAGGCGAGCGGCCGCGACCTGTGGCGGATGAGCGCGCTGACGTCCGTGGAGGCCGCCGTACGCCTGGCCGACGGCGACGGCCCCGGCTCCCCCGGCGTGTACGGCCCGGCCGAGGCGTTCCCCGCCGAGCCGTTCCTGCGCGACCTGGAGCGGCTCGGCCTGTTCACCCTGACCCTGCCGGAGGAAGGATGATCCTCGTCACGGGCGCGGCCGGCGGGCCGCAGGGATCGACCGGCCGGCACGTCGCCGAGCTGCTGCTGGAGCGCGGCGAGCAGGTGCGGGCGTTCGTGCACTCCGACGACCACCGGGCCGACGGGCTGCGCGAGCGCGGCGCGGAGGTGGTGGTCGGCGACCTGCGGGAGATCACCTCCGTACGCCCGGCCGTGCGCGGCGTCCGCCGGGCGTTCCTCACCTACCCGGTGACGGCGGGCCTGCTGGACGCCACAGCCGTGCTGGCGGCGGCGGCCAGGGAGGAAGGGCTCGACCGGATCGTCGAGGTGTCGCAGCTGGACGCCTCGCCCGAGGCGCTGACGCCCCGCATGCGCCGGCACTGGGTGGCCGAGCAGGTCCTCGACCGGGCCGGCGTGGGCGCGGTGCACCTGCGGGCCGCGGTGTTCTTCGAGAACCTGGCCGTCGCAGCCGACGGCGACCGGCTGGCGCTTCCGCTCGGTCCGCCGGACACGCGCATCCCCCTGGTGGCCGGCGCCGACGTGGCCAGGGTGGCCGCGGGGCTGCTCCTCGACCCGGCGCCCGCCGACCCGGTGTGCCTGGTGACGGGGCAGATGGCGACGATCGGCGAGGTGGCCGACGCCTTCGGGGTGGCGTACGCCGACGTGCCGCCCGAGGAGTGGGAGGCCAGGGCCATGAAGAAGTACGGCGACCCGTACACCGTCGAGCACCTCACCCACCTGTGGGCGATCTTCCGCCTCATCGGATCCGGCGACCACCCGCTCTACCGCGTCACGGAGAGCATCGAACGCTACGGCGGCCGGCCACCGACGACGCTGCGCGAGTTTCGGCGATGAGCGCCGCGGGCGCCGCCGTGACGGTGGCGCCCGCGGCGGTCGTCAGACGCCGAACGGAGGCGCGTAGCGCATCGTGCCGGACGGCAGCGGCGCGCCGTCCAGAGACAGGGCCATCAACGCCTCGTCGGGCACGTCGAAGGCGACGCCGATGCCGTGGCGGGAGGCGGTGGTGAAGCCGAAGCGCGGATAGTACGTGGGGTGCCCGAGCACGACCACGGCGCTTGCGCCGCGTTCCCGCGCCTCCCGCAGCGCGTCCTCGACGACCAGCGTGCCGAGCCCTTCACGCTGCATTTCGGGCAGGACCGCGACCGGGCCCAGGGCGAGCGCGGGTGTCTCGCCGACGTGGCAGCGGGTGAGCAGGGCGTGGGCGACGACGCGGCCGCCGGTGACCGCCACCCGGGACAGGGCGGGGATCCAGGCCGGGTCGCGGCGCAGCGCCTCGACGAGGTCGGCCTCCTCCGGCTTGCCGAAGGCGGCCGCGGTCACGGCTCTGATCGCGGCCTCGTCACCGGTCGCCTCGGCGCGCAGGACGAGGTCGTCGGTCGTCTCGGCGCGCAGGGTGAGGTCGTCGGTCATGCGCGGGCTCCAGTCGTGCTCGGCGGGCAGGATGGGGTGAACGTGGTCGCCTGCGCGACCATGAACGGATCGGACAACGGGGAAACCCCTTCTCGGAGGGAGGGCTCCCACGCCGGCGCACGGGACGGGGCCGGCGGCATGCGACGACCCGGCTCAGCCGTGTTGACCGGCTCCCAGGGAGCCCGGACGGGCAGAGGAACGGTTGCTGCACGCGGCAGCCACCCGACGGGCGGTCATACGCTCCTCGCTCCCTTCCTGCTCCTCCGGCGGCGCCTCCAGGCGCTCACCCACCACCATGCCTTCGTATCGACCGAAAGCAGCGATTCGGGACACGACTGTACCCGATCATCGGGGCCCAGGACACACGAACACCCCGGCCGGGGCGGGCCCGGCCGGGGTGTTCGTCGTGCGAGAGGATCAGCCGGTGAAGCCGATCTCCGTCCAGTTGTTGTACTTGTAGCCCTCGGCGCCGTAGTTGGCGAGGGTCTTCTTCGTGGCCTGGATGTCAGGGCGCTGGTACAGCGGAATGGTGTGCACCAGGTCCCAGATCAGCTTGTCGGCCTCGTTGGCCAGCTGGGCTGCCTGGGTCTCGTCCGTCGCGGACGCCGCGGCGTCGATCGCCTTGTCCACTGCCGGGTCGTCCGACTTCGGGAAGTTGCTCTCGGAGCCGGTCTTGTAGATCTGCGGCAGGCTGCCGATCGGGAGCGGCGTGCCGATCCAGGAGAAGGGCACCAGGTCGAAGTCGCCCTTGATGATGAAGTCGGTGAAGAACTTGTCATCGGGGACCGGGCGGATGGTCAGGCCGATGCCCGCCTCCTTGAGCATGGCCTGGGTCAGCTCGCCCTCCGTCTTCGCGTACGGCACGCCAGCCGGGACGACGAAGTCCAGCGACATCTCCTTGCCGTCCTTCTTGCGCAGCTGGCCCTCGGCCTCCTGCTTCCAGCCGGCCGCGTCGAGCAGCTGCTTGGCCTTCTCCAGGTTGTACTTGCCGAGGTCGCCGGAGTTGTCGACGTAGCTCTTGTGGTTGTTCATGAAGACGTGGTTGCCGAGCGTCTGCAGCGGCCAGTCCATGTCCTTCAGGTCGGACTGCGTGATCACGTCACGGTTGATCGCGTACTGCACGGCCTGCCGGACCGACTTCTCCTTCAGGAATTCGCTCTGGTTGTTGACCGTGATGTGCCGCCAGTTGGGGCTCAGCGCCTTGCGGATGTCCACGTCGGGGACTTCCTTGGCCCGCTTGAGGTCGGCCGGGCTGCCCGGCGGGATCTCCACGGCGTCGATCTCGCCGTTGGCGAAGGCGTTCACCTGCGCGGCGGGCGTCTCGATCGTCCGGAAGATGACCTTCTCGAGCTTGGGCTTCTTGCCCCACCACTTGTCGTCGGCCACGAGGGTGAGGGTCTTGGTGCCCTCGTCGAGCTTCTCGACCTTGAAGGGCCCGGCGGTGACCGGGATCTTCTGCAGGTAGTCCTTGTCGTACGCCTCAGGCGTCTTGATGTGCTCGGCCGGCAGCAGGTGCGAGGTGCCACGGTTGAACATGCCCTGCCACTCGAGGTAGGGCTGCTTGAAGGTCACGATGGCGACCTTGTCGGAGTCGCCCTTCTCGACCGACTCGATCTTGTCCCAGCCGTCCTTCGAGGCGGGCTTGAACTTCTCGTTCTCGCCGCTGTTGGCCTTCCACTGGGCCTCGAGGTCCTTCCACGTGATCGGCGTGCCGTCCGACCACTGGGCCTTGTCGTTGAGCGTGTAGGTGACGACTTGCTTGCCGTCGGTGATCTCGCTCTTGACGTCGGTCAGGTAGTCGGGGTTGGCGGTGAAAGTGGCATTCTCGTCGGAGACCATCAGCTGCGGCATGAACGCGTCGAGCATGAACGCGGTGTCGGCCTGGTTGCCGTCCACGTGCTGGCCGTTCCACTGGCTCGGCCACTGGCCGATCGCCACGGTCAGCGTGCCGCCGTCCTTGACCTGCTCGTACGGCACGGCGTTGATGCTGATGCTCGGAGTCTCCGACATCTGCTGCTGAGCCTGCTTCGACTGCTCGGCGTTCGGTTGCTTGGTCTCGCCGCCGCCGCCACAAGCCGCGACGGCCATGGCCAGGACCGTCAGCCCAGCGGCTGCACGGTAACGAACCTTCACTCTTCCTCCTGATTGTCCGAGGCCGTGATGACCTCGACTTCCTCCGCGTAGTGACAGGCGGCGCCGTGGTCGACGGCGCTCGCCAGCCGGGCAACCGAGGGCTCCTCGTCCACACACCGCCGCCGCTCCGCCTCACTGAGCACGGCGAACTTGGGGCAGCGGGTGCGGAACCTGCATCCGGACGGCGGGTCGGCCGGGCTGGGCAGGTCGCCTTCGAGCAGGATCCGCACGCGCGTGCGTTCCATCTCGGGGTCGGGCAGCGGGATCGCCGACAGCAGAGCCTGCGTGTACGGGTGCGCGGGACGGTCGTAGACGTCCTCGACCGTCCCGATTTCAGCGATCTTGCCCAGATACATGACGGCCACGCGGTCGGCGAGGTGCCTGACCACCGCGAGGTCGTGCGCCACGAACAGGTAGGACAGACCGAGCCTGCTCTTGAGCTCGTCCAGCAGGTTGATCACGCCCGCCTGGATGGACACGTCGAGCGCGGAGACCGGCTCGTCGAGCACCAGCAGCTTCGGCTCCAGAGCGAGCGCGCGGGCGATGCCGATGCGCTGCCGCTGGCCGCCGGAGAAGTGCTGGGGGTAACGCTCGGCGTGCTCCGCGGCCAGCCCCACCAGCTCCAGCAGTTCCTCGACCTTCCCGCGCACCTCCTTCTCGCCGTGCGCCCGCAGCGGCTCGGCGATGATGTCGCCGACCGGCATGCGCGGGTCGAGCGCGGCCATCGGGTCCTGGAAGACGATCTGCAGATCGCCCCTCAGGCTCTTGCGGCTCGCCTTGTCGAGCGTGGCGCTGTCCTTGCCGAGGACCACGACCCGCCCGCCCTCGGGCGGTTGCAACTGCATGATCTGCTGCAGGGTGGTGGTCTTGCCGCAGCCGGACTCCCCGACCAGGGCCAGCGTCTCGCCCTGCGCGATGTCGAAGCTGATGCCGTCGACGGCGTAGACGGTGCCGACGCGGCGCTTGACGATCGCGCCCTTCAGCAGCGGATAGTGCTTGGTCATGGCGTCGAGTTCGAGCACCGTGGGGCGCTCGGCACGCGGCACCTTGACCACCTCATTGGGCGGGATGACCGGCACCGGGAACACGTCGGACCCGGTCAGGCCCTTGTGCTCGATCTCGTGCGACCGGATGCACGCCACATGGCGGCCGCTGCCGAACGGTGTCAGCGGCGGCTCCTCGTCGTCGCACATGTCCACCTTCATCGGGCAACGCGGCGCGAAGGGGCACCCGGGCGGCAGCGACGCCGGCGAGGGCGGGTTGCCGTCGATGGGCACGAGCGGGCCCTCCTCGCCGTCGATCCTGGGGATCGAGGCGAGCAGACCCATCGTGTACGGCATCCGCGGCCGGTAGTAGATGTCCTCCACGGGGCCCTGCTCGACCGGGCGGCCCGCGTACATGACGACCACCCGGTCGGCCATGCCGGCGATGACTCCCAGGTCGTGGGTGATCATCACGATGCCGGCGCCGGTCTCCTGCTGGGCGGTTTTCAGCACCTCCAGCACCTGGGCCTGGATGGTCACGTCGAGCGCCGTGGTGGGCTCGTCGCAGATGAGCAGGTCGGGGTCGTTGGCGATGGCCATGGCGATCATGGCGCGCTGCCGCATGCCGCCGGAGAACTCGTGCGGGAACGACTTGGCCCGCAGGGCCGGGTTGGGGATGCCGACCAGGTCGAGCAGTTCGACGGCGCGCTTGGCGGCCTTGTCCTTGCCGATGTGCTGGTGCACGCGGACGGCCTCGGCGATCTGGTCGCCGATGGTGTAGACGGGCGTGAACGCCGACAGCGGATCCTGGAAGATCATGCTGATCGTCTTGCCGCGTACCTTGATCTGCTCGTCTTCCTTCATGCCGAGCAGTTCCCTGCCGTGCAGCTTGACCGAGCCGCTGACCACGGCGTTCGCCGGCAGCAGGCCCATGACGGCGAGAGAGGTGACGGACTTGCCCGAGCCTGACTCGCCGACGATGCCGAGCACCTCGCCGCGCTCGACCTCGTAGCTGACGCCGCGCACGGCCTGGATGCCGCCGGGGAAGGTGACGGTGAGGTCGCTGACCTCCAAGATGCTCACGAGTTGCTCCCCGGGTCGAGTGCGTCACGCAGGCCGTCGCCGATCAGGTTCACGCTGAGCACGAGCAGCACCAGCAGGCCCGCGGGGAAGGCGAACAGCCAGGGGTAGCCGGTGGCGTTGCGCGAACCTTCCGCGATCAGCGTGCCGAGCGAGACGTCCGGCGGCTGGATGCCGAAGCCGAAGAAGGACAGCGCGGCCTCGCCGATGATCGCGCCGCTGACGTTGAGCGTGGCATCGATGATCAGCAGCGAGGACAGGTTGGGCACGATGTGCCGGAAGATGATCTTCCAGCGGGGGATGCCCATGTAGACGGCGGCCTGGACGTACTCCCGCTCGCGGAGCGAGAGCGTCATGCTGCGCACCACCCTGGAGGTGATCATCCAGGAGAACGCGGCGAGCAGCACCACGAACCAGAGCCAGGAGGCGCCCTCCCGCAGCCGCGGCGAGATGATGGCGATGATCAGGAAGCTCGGCAGGACCAGCAGCAGGTCCACACCCCACATGAGCGTCTTGTCCACCCATCCACCGAAATATCCGGCGAACGCGCCCACGATCGCGGCGAGCCCTGTGGAGATGAGCGCCACGAGCAGGCCGATGATGATCGACTTCTGCATGCCGCGCAGCGTGACCGCGTACATGTCCTGGCCGATCGTGGTGGTGCCCCACCAGTGGTCGGCGCCGGGGGGCGACAGGAAGGCCAGGAAGTCCTTCTCGGTCCAGTCGTACGGGCCGACGTACGGCCCGAGGTAGGCCAGGGCCACCAGCACGATCAGGGCGATGGAGCCATAACGGGCCTGCTTGTTGCGGAGCAGGCGCCGCAGGACGACTTTCGAACGCATGTCAGCTCACCCGCACCCGAGGATCGAGGGCCGCCACCAGCAGGTCCGACAGGAAGGCGGCGAACAACACGCAGACGGCGGTGAAGAAGGTCACCGCGGCGACGGAGTTGACGTCGTTCTGGTTGATCGAGTCGACCAGCCAGGCGCCCATGCCGTGCCAGGCGAAGATCTTCTCGGTGAAGGTGGCACCGGTGAACATCGTCCCGAACGCGAAGGCGAAGTAGGTGGCCGCGGGGATCAGCGCGGTGCGCAGCGCGTGTTTGGTCAGCGCCGTCCTGCGTCTCAGCCCCTTGGCCATGGCGGTGCGGACGAAGTCCTGGTTGAGCACGTCGAGCATCATGTTGCGCTGGATGCGGCTGTAGAAGGCGATCAGGCCCAGGCTGAGCGAGATCGTCGGCAGGATCAGGTGGTTCAGCCGGTTGAGGAACTGGTCGAAGCCGGACAACCGGGGGTTGTACTCGCCGGTGTACTCGATGAGCGAGAACCCCAGCCCCCTGTTCAGGTTGTACGTCGCGATCGCCAGCAGAGTGGCCAGCACGAACACCGGAATGGCCATGATCACGAAGGAGCTGACCCCGATGAACCGGTCGGTGAGTTTGTACTGCTTCACCGCCGAGATCGCGCCCAGCGCCACACCGACGGCGAAACCGACCAGCGTGCCGATGAGCAGCAATCGGAGGCTGACCATGATCCGCCGGCCCATCTCGTTGTTGACCGAGCCGCCGTTCCACGTACGGCCGAAGTCTCCCGTGATGACGCCCTTGGCCCACGTGCCGTAACGGACGAGCACCGGGGTCTTGTCGTTCAGGTTGTACTCATCCAGCGTCGCGTCGATGACCGCCTCTGCCACTGGCGGCTGGCGACCTTCGTACGCCCCCCGCGGGTTCATGGTGGTGGCCGCGAGCATGTACGCCAGGCTGGCCGCGATGGCGACCAAGATCACATTTATTGCCAACCTGCGGAGCAGGTACTTGCCCATTACTCTCCGTTCGCGCTGACCGTGGGCGCGGACTTCCGGCTAGGAGAGATGCGCCCTCGCAACGTAAACCCATCTCGCATGGTGAAATCCACTTGACGCCGAGATGGCGATCAGAGCGCAGAATATATGTAAAAATATAACGGGCAGAAACCGTACGACGTAACGGTCAGGTCAAGCGCTTTCGCCGGGGGCCACCCGTGGAGCACCCGCGAACCACCGGCTTCACCTGCGAGAACGCCTGCTCCCGAGATCCGCTGCAGAGCAGCGCTTCAGGGGTCAATGTCACAGAATCCGGACACTATTTGACGGTCAGTCAACCTGATCCACTTCGTCTTTTGGCGATTTGGCATGCCGGGTAGGGCTGCTCCCCCGGCGTGTCCGCCGTTCCCGGGAGCACGCGAGGAGCGAGCATCGTTTGTCCTCCGCCCCGCGGCGTGCCATAGTCCCTGCCATGGCCGACGGGACGGGAGGGGACGCCGTCCCGCCGCCGATGCCGGTCACGGCCCCGCACATCGCCTGGAGCGAGTGGTGCAGGTGGCGCGACGCCCTGGTGTCGTCGGGCGAAGATCAGTTGGGCACCCGGCTCGCCCGTCAGCTGGTGCGCTCGGATGTGCTCGTGTCGCACGACGGCGCGAGGCCCCGCTCACTGGCCGGCTCCCTGGCCGGCACGCTGCCCGGCACCTCGCCCGGCTCCTCGGCCGGCACCCTGCGCGGCACCAGGTTCGGTGGCCGCCCGCTCCTCGACCCGGCCTGCGCGTGGCCCACCTGGGAGCAGCTGCCGCTGAGCTTTCTCGCCCGCGTCGACTGCGCCGAACTGGCCGCCGCCGGTCACGTCGATCTGCTGCCCCGGCACGGACATCTCAACTTCTTCTACGCGGCGCCCTGGTGGTACGGCGACGCAGGACCGCTGGACGACGGTTGGCGTGTGGTGCACTCCGGCGACGGGGCGAGCGAGGTGGAAGCGCCTGACGGCACACCGGTGTTCCCCGAGCACGCCATGCGCACGACGGTCAACCTGCCGTGTCCCGGTGGCATGTTCCTCGACCTGCCCCACACCATCCAGGATCGGCTTGCCGCGCTGGAAGCCGCATGGGAGCGGCTCGGGCTGGAATCAGGTCTGGACCACTATCCATCGCCGGCAGACGGACGGCCGCTGCACAAGGTCGGCGGGTTTCCCCTGCCTCTGCAGGACCTCGAACTCGACGGCTTCACTCGCGAGCAGAGGCTGCTGCTCCAGGTGGATTCCGACGAGAGTCTCGGCTGGTGCTGGGGAGACCAGGGCCGGCTCTACTTCACCCTGCACGAGACGGACCTCGCCGCGGGTGACTTCACGAAGGTGTCGGTGATCAGCGACAGTCATTAGGCCGCTCGCGGTGACCGGCGGCGGCGCGCAGGAAATAGTCGTCCCCGCCCACCTGGCCGCCCTTCAACGCCACCTGGAGCCCGTCCACCGCCGGATCGTCCGAGGCCAGCACGCACACCGGCGCGCCGGCGGCCGGCGAGGCGACCACGTCCAGCGACCGGGCGCCGAGCGCCGCGACGACCTCCCCCGAGGTGTCGCCGCCCGCGACCACCAGCCGCCGTACCAGCCCGGCACGCACCATGGCCGCGGCGATCCGGCCGAGTGACGTCCCGATGCCTTCCGGGTCCCTGGCCGGTCCGCGGGTCGACTCGACGATGGTGTGCCGGCCGTCGCGCAGGCTCGCCTCGACCTGCTCGGCGAGGCCGTCGGCTGGACCGCCCGCGGGGCCGGGCAGGTCTCCGAGCACCCGCCACCCGGCGCGCTCGGCGGTGTCGATCTGGCGGGCGGTGATCGGCGAGCGGCTCCCCGACAGGACGAGCACCGGCGCGACCGCTCCCAGCGCTGCGCGCCCCACCGTCGTCACGGAGGCTGGAGCGGAGGCGGAGGCGGAGGCGGACGAGGAGCACTT